>NZ_JBWKYN010000031.1:0-40428 GCF_059423785.1 Arcicella sp. GW458-12-2-14-TSB2
CTATATAATCCTTAATCATTAATAGCTTCCCATTTGAAAATGAACTATTTAGAATTTGACATAGAAGATTTTATAATGGATGATTTTTTCCAAAAATGGGTAAAAGCACCAGATGAGGATAGTGATAAGTTTTGGACGCAATGGATTTTAGCACATCCAGAAAAGAAAAAAGAGATAGATAATGCCATTCACTTTATTAAAAAAGTTGATTTTAATGAGAAATGGACGCCATCGGAACGCGCTAAAATGTGGTCGTATATTGAATCCAACTTTGAAAAAGAAAACGAACAAAATAATTATAAAAAAGTAACACTGAAAAATAACTGGAATTGGTTGGCAGTTGCCTGCTCATTGATAATTATTTGTTCGGTCGCATTGTATTTTTATCGCTTCAGAACACAAGAAACGAGTACCACTTTTAGAGAAACAAAGAAGGTTTTACTCAACGACGGCTCTGTTGTGACACTGAATGCAAATTCATCCATTATTTATAAAAATGGGTGGTATGCTAATTCAAATCGTGAAGTATGGATAAAGGGCGATGCTATTTTTGAAGTAAGCAAGCAAGAACTCAATGGTGAAAAACTCCCTTTTGTTGTTCATGCCGACAATCTGAATGTTGAGGTACTTGGTACTATTTTTAGCGTGTCAAATCGGAGAGATAAAAAAGACATTGCTTTGCAGCATGGTTCAGTAAAAGTTACAGATGAAAATAATTTAGCTAATACTGTAACATTGCACCCTGGCGAAGGAGTTAGTCAATCTCAAGAGCAAATTACGCTCATCAAACAAGAAATAGATACCCGTTATTACACCTCTTGGAAAGATAAAATAACACTTTTTAAACAAAAATCTTTGGCAGAGATTGCGGTAATGATGAAGGAATGGTATGATATAAACATAATAATAGATAACCCAACCTTGAAAAACGAAACATTTACAGGTTCATTCCCGACAGATTCAGTGGATGTTTTCTTTGTGAAATTACAAAAACTATATCCGATACAAGTCACTAAAAAGGGAGACGCTATACATTTGAAATAATATAGATTTTGTAACGACGCTCATTAGTAGCAGAGAAACTAGCATTATTTTTGGCTAATAAATTAATGTATCGAAAATTACTTAGAAATATCTTTTTACTGCTTTTAATGTGTTTTTCTTTTTGTAGCCAATCTACTGCACAAAGAAAAAAAGGGTTGTCTAATTCACCCTTAAAAATTTCATTAGTCGAAGCCATCGAAATTTTAGGTAAACATCATCATGTAATTTTTGAGTATAATGACAAATTATTAGCCGATAAAACCGTCGAATTGTCGGCACTTAATAAATATGCTACCCTCGAAAAAACCCTTGATTTCCTTATTAAACCCTTCTCGTTTAAATTTGAAAAATTTAACGAACAATCTTATCTTATTTATGACCCGACTATAAGCATAAAAAAAAAAATAGGCGTTGAGATAAAAAAAACAACGAATAGACCTGCTGAAGGCGTAATCATCAAAGGAAAAGTAAAGAGTGAAGATGGAAATGAAACCCTTCAAGGAGTAAGCATCCTTATCAAAGGGTTTTCTAAAGGGACTTCAACCGATAAAGAAGGTAATTTTACATTAACTGTTCCTAAAGAGAACGCCGTATTAATCATTTCTAGCATTGGCTATTTGAAGGAAGAAGTTGCTATCAACGACAAACGAGTTATAGAAGTAGCCCTCAAAATTGATAATAGTCCTCTGTCAGAAGTAGTAGTAGTAGGTTATGGTATTCAAAAAAAACAAAATCTTACAGGGGCGATTGCTACCATTGGTGCAGAGACATTTAAGGATAGGGCGATTAGTAATGCGGCTTTGGCCCTTCAGGGTTCTACCTCTGGCTTAGTGATTACACGGAGTTCTTCAAGACCTGGCAATGAAGGGTTAAAAATCAGAATTCGGGGAGAATCATCCATTACTGATGTTGATCCACTGATAGTGATTGATGGTATTCCTACATTAGGTACTTGGGAGCTGAGCCAATTGAATACTGACGATATCGCGTCAATTAGTGTGTTGAAAGATGCTTCGGCTGCTATTTATGGTGCAAGGTCTGCTGGAGGGGTAATTTTGATTACGACCAAAAGAGGAAAGGAGGGGAAAATGAAATTAACCTACCATTCCAATATCAGGGCTTCTACTTTAGGAAGAACAACGCCTGTATCGAATATGTCACAATATGCCCAGTTATTATTAGAAGCCTCTGAACAAGATGGCTTGGGCTATTATTGGATTTATGACAGAGAAAGGCTGGAAAAAATGAAACGTGGAGAAACCTTTCTATGGAATAACCCCTTAACAGGCTATGAGCAAGTATATCAAGATAATAACTGGATGAAAGCGTTGTATGGTATGGCAGTATCTCAGCAACACAACCTTAGTTTAAGCAGTAGTACAGATAAATCAAATTACAGAATTTCATTAGCTTATGCTAACAATAAAGGGCTATTGAAGCCTGCTTATGATGGAGAAAAAAAATATAATATGCGAGTCAATTATGACTATGCGCTCTCAGAAAAAGTAAAAATTGAAACGGGTATTTCTTATGATAAGAGAGAAGTTTCTTTCCCGATTGCTGGTATTGGAGATGGATGGTATGACCCACCCATCTTTCCTGTTTATAATAGTAAAGGAAATTGGTATGATGATTTTGGTTTTCGGAACCCTATAGCCAAAACAGCAGAAAGTGGGAGAGTAACGACGACTGACGATATTATAAGGCTTAATTTAAAGCTTTCTGCCAAATTATGGAAGAATGTTACCTTTAGTAGTCAACTATCTAATGTCAACCTCAGAGGATGGCGAAAACAGTATTATCAAACCTACAAATTATACAATTGGATAGGGGACAGGGTTACGAATATCCAAAACCCAGATCCAACCATTCAAGAAGATGTTTATAATACTACGTATCAAAATTATGGAGGTTTTCTGGATTATAAAAAGACTTTTGCTAAGCACAGTTTTTCTGCAATGGTGGGTATCACTACTGAACTCAACGACAACAAAAGTTTAATGGGTAAAAGAATGCGCCTTCTCTATCCAGGATTGTATGATTTAAACACTGCTGACCCTGTTAATGCCACCAATGCAGGAGGAGCAAGCCACTGGGGTTTGTTTTCTTATGTCAGTCGCTTAAATTATGATTATGAAGGGAAATATATACTTGAATTGACAGGTAGGAGGGATGGCTCTTCACGTTTTGCAAAGGGCTTTAAGTGGTCTACTTTCGGAAGCGTTTCAGCAGGATGGCTGATGTCCAAAGAGAGATTTATGGAAGAAATACCTTTTATTAATGAATTGAAAATCAGGGGTGGTTATGGCGAGACAGGCGGACAGTCGGGCATAGGACTTTACGATTATTTGTCAACGATTAATACAGGCACTACCATTTTCGGAGAACCTTACACGATTCAACAAACGGCTTCTTTGACAGGAATGACTAGTACTACCCGCACTTGGGAACGTATTAGTGTGAAAAATATAGGGTTTGATTTTGGCATTATCAATAATAAACTAAGTGGTTCATTTGATTATTTTTTGAAACGAAATAGTGGAATGCTGGTGGATGTCGCGTATCCAGAGCTATTGGGTGCAACTGCTCCCAAAACTAATAATGGCATATTAGCGATAAACGGATGGGAATTTCAGGTAAACTGGAAAGATAAAATAGGAGAAGACTTTGCCTATAATCTCTCTTTTAACATAAGCGATAATCGAAATAAATTGATTGCCATGGAAGGCAAGAACGCTTGGAATACGGGTTTGGTATCCCAAATACAGGGCTATCCTCTTAACGCAATTTTTGTGTATAAAACAGATGGGTACTTTCAAACGCAAGAAGAAGTAGATGCTTATTATGCGAAATATACAGCCATTAATGATGGAGAACTACCTACCGTAGGCACCCAGAAACTACGCCCTGGCGATTTGAGAAAACTTGATTTAGATGGGAATGGATACATTAGTGCGATAGGAAATGCTAATCAAAACGGAAGCACAGGTGACCTACAGTACATAGGAGATAATGCCCCACATTTTACGTATGGTTTTAATATGGGCTTTACGTGGAAAGGGTTTGATTTAACTACTTTTCTGCAAGGAGTTGGCAGTCAAAATATGTTAAGATGGGGTTATCTTAATGCTCCTTTTAGGGTGATGTATGTGAATCAAAATCCTAATTTTTTAGGAAATACTTGGACGCCCGATAATACTAATGCCGCTTTTCCAAGGCTCTCTCTAGTATCTCAAAGAAATAACTGGAATTATAATAATACTGATATTATGGTTCAGAAGCTCCGTTATCTAAGACTAAAAACATTTGTGTTGGGGTATTCACTTCCTAATAATTTAGTTAAAAAAATAGGTCTTGATAAATGTCGTTTGTATGTATCGGGTAATGATTTATGGGAATGGACTACTATCAAAGATGGCTTTGACCCAGAGTTTGGTGAAAACACTAATCAGACGTACCCCTTTGCCAGAACTTGGTCGATGGGTCTTGAATTACATTTTTAAAGGGTATTGTCAATGAAACAACGATATACATTTTTTAAAGTTATCATACTATTCATAGGACTGTTGAGTTGTGAAGATGAAGTGCTTGATTTGCAACCAATTGATCAAACAACAGAATTTGTCTATTTCAATACACCCGAACAGTTCAAAGCCGCAGCAAATGATTTCTACACCAAAATGATTTCATGGAGAAAAATAGACGATAGTTCTATCTATGATTGGATGGATGTAGGGTCTGACTTAACAACCAAAACTACTGTATATGGACAAGGCGGGGGCATCACAAATGCCATAGATATTTACTGGAGAAACCCTTATAAATATATTAGGAATAATAATATACTCCTAAAAAAAGCCCAAGAGTACCCAGATAATAAAGAGGGAATAAAACAATATGTTGCAGAGGCTTATTTTTTTCGAGCATGGCACTACTTCTTTTTATTAAAACGCTTTGGTGGAGTACCTATCATTACTACCGTTCTTGATGTTGATTCGCCAGAACTATATTCAAAAAGAGCAACCAGATATGAATTGACTAAGCAAATCATTAATGACTTAGACTTAGCAATTAAAGACTTGCCTATTGAACAAAACATTAGTACTGCCGAGAAAGGACATGTGAGTAAATGGGCAGCGATGGCTTTCAAAGCTAGAGTTTTACTTTATGAGGCAACATGGGAAAAATATGTAGGAGAAGCGACTGATTTTGAGAAAGGACAAAAAAAAGAAAATAATACGTTAAAGTATTTAAACGAAGTTATTAGCCTAACCAAAATAGTAATCGAACAGGGCGGATATGAGCTGTGGAATAAACTGGGCGATGAAAGCTATTTTTATTTGTTTAATTTAGATGATGGTCTTTCTAATCCGCTCGGTTTTACGAAAGCTTCTAACAAAGAGTTTATCTTAAAAAGTAATTATGATTTTGTATTCTACAAATCATTGAATAACCTTACCCATACCCTAAGCTCACTATTAGCTCCTAATAGAAAGATGATGGATATGTATCTGTGTAAGGATGGTCTTCCCCCTTCTGAATCTTCGGTATTTAAAGGGTATCAAAAAATGAGTGACGAGTTTGAAAATAGAGATAATAGATTAACCAATTTTGTTTTTAGGCCTGGGAAAAAATATTGGGGCTATGGATTAAGCACTTGGGGAGGGGGAGCATTGTATGGACAAGACTTTCCGCCAACAATAGTGCCCTTTTATCCACAGCTTTATACAAACGTTAATAGCGGATACTTGAATAGAAAATTCTTATCTGAACATCGTTTCAGAGAAGATAATCAAGAGTCTTATGATTATCCGCAAATCAGATTGGCTGAAGTATATTTAATGTATGCCGAAGCACTGTATGAAAAAGACGGTTTTATTTCAGATGCTAATTTAGATATTTCTATTAATAAAATCAGAGATAGGGCAGGAGTAGCGCATCTCACCAATGAATTGATAAATACACATCCAAAACTAACGATGTTAGGAGAAATCAGAAGAGAGCGAACGTTGGAATTGTATGGAGAAAATACTCGTTTTGATGATTTAAAACGCTGGAATATTGCAGAACAAGAACTGAATCAAACAGTAATGGGGGTCAGGGTAATGGGGAATGAATATGAAACCTTTGTCAATAATGGTCAGCCTCTTTTTATTCCTTCGGCCTATATTACTTTTGGAACAGACCCACAAACAGGGGCAATTATCATGGACCCTGTCAGTAATCGAAAATTTACTAAGAAAAGCTATTTGTCACCTATTCCTTTAAATCAAATTATATTAAATCCTTCGTTGAAGCAAAACCCGGGTTGGTGAAATCAATAAATAGGTAGGTTCAGTGATGATAAACATATTGAACTTACCTATTTATTACCTACTTATTAGCGCTTTTTGTAAATTTTATATTAAGCACATGTTTATCAATTGCTATATTGCCTTCCTTAGCATTGGATATTATTTTTCCATTGATACTTACATTGTCAAAAATGATACCTTCTACTTTTCTAGTATCATCAAAGCCTTGTATTAGGCTAGTATTATCCAAAGCACCTTGGTAACTAATATTTTTAAAACGGATATTTTGGATTCCTCTGCCAGGCGCTCCACTGTATTTTTCATTAAAATAAACACGCAGGTTGAATACTTGTCCTTCTTGAAATTTTTCAATACGTATATCATCATATAATACATTACGGACTAAATTATTGTCGCTTGCATTGATGGATAAACAACCCTGATAATTTCGGTCGTCCTCGTCATGCTCTAAAATATCAATGTTTTTAAAGGTAATATTTTCCAAGGTATCACCTACCCAGCCTTTTTCGGTGTTGCCATGTAAACCAACATTGGTTGGATGTGCTATGTCTGCCCAAAGCGTAGAATTTTTGACCATTACATTTTTAGAATTGCCATAAAAATTCCAACGATGGGCATAAATGGCAATACAATCATCTGAAGTTCGTAGAAATACGCCATCAACCACAACATCAGAACAACTCATCAAGTCAATACCATCACTCCAACCTTTACAGCTAAACGATTTGATATTTTTGATAGTAATTCCTTGACTTTCGCCACCATATACCGTGTAATGGTCTGGATTTCTAATAATTATTCCGTCAACTTCAATGTTTTTAGCGTGCATAATCTCTATCCCACGTTGTGGATTATCAATGATTCCTCTTCCAAAAATTTTGACATTTTCTACCTTATTACAAACTAATTTGCCTTTCAATACAGCCCCGCCATCAATATAAACAATGGTATTGCTAGGAATAATAAAGGCTTTTTTAGTCGAATCAGTCGGTAAATGTGTTCCTTTACCAAAATACATTACGTTTTTATCGGTAGCATTTGGAATATTTTGAAGAATAGCATTGGCAAAAACATGTAGATTATGCAACCTATCGCCATTTACTTCAATGGAGAGATTACGAGGTTTGTTCAATGTAAAGAAAATCGTATTGTCCTTTACAGTAGATTTTATACCATACGATAATGGGCGAATCTTAACAGCATGAATATCTCCATTGTTTTTTGTGACGGCTACTTCTACAGCTTTAGAAAAATCAAAATTGACCATCGAGGCTTCCTGCACATTGTCCATATCAACCTTTACTTTATACTCATATAAATCTTGCCATTGTCCGCCAATATTTCGCACTCTTACTGTAAAGTCATCATTATGAGCAACATAATATAATTCCTTGGGAACAGAATAAGTGATTAATTCTTGTGAATAAAGATTGTGTTGGATAAATAGTAGTACCGATAAAAATAATATTCGTAGTATGTTCATGATTTTGCATTAATAATAACGATTGAAAAGGTTTTTTAACAAGCATCAATAATGTTTATAAATGAGTAATCAGGCTGAAAAATATCAGCCTGATTTTCAATAGGTCAACGACCTTTTATTAATCTATTTATTGATTAGGTGCTATTTAATTACTTTAATAACAACGGCTTGAAATTCATTGACAACTTTCAGAAGATATACGCCACTGGTCAGATTGTTTGTTGGAAATACAAACTGCTCTGTATCACTAGGTTGTTCTATCGATTGGCTCAATACTTGAAGTCCATTAATATTTGTCAAAGAGATGGTAAGCGGCAAACCTTTTGTTCCTTTGATTAATACTTCACCTCTATCACCTACAATAGGATTCCCTAACATAATAGCCTCTAAACCAGATGAGGTTTCTTCTTTATCTGCCGAAATTCTACCGTTGGCAATTACCGATGGTTCTGTACCATAAATCAATTGACCTTGATAATACACTGTCACTTTATCATTCAGCGTCATTGTTGTGTTGATATTGAATGAATAGTCATCTGCTTGATTAAAGTTCGACCAGTCCGTCTTGCCTATTCTATATTGAATATTTCCTGTACTGCTTGATGGATAAAAAGTGCCCAAACTTGCTTTTACACCCATTTGCAAATAAGTATTCGCACCTGTTTGAACAGGGTTCAATGTTACAAATCCAGATTCAATATTAGCATTTCCTAAGGCCGCATAGTCTAAGTAATAATTCAGGTTAGCAGTGCCTTCTTTGGTAAACCAATACCTTACTTTTACATCTCCATAGGCTACAGGTACATTTCCTTCATTGTTAATTTTCAGATAAGTACTAATCGTGTTCGTCGTAGCACTAGCTTTCGTTTCAGTATATACCTTTAGATTAACAACAGATGGCACAGTAACAGGTTCAACACCCCAAACCAACACGCCATTGCGATACATCGTAATATGTTCGTTATAAGTATAAACGCTTGAATTAGTGTAAGAATAATCATCACCTTCAGCAAGATTGCTCCAATTACTATTTGCGAATCTTGATTGTATTTGTCCAGAGTTACCCCCAGCAACTAGGTTTCCAGCACTAGCTTCAAAACTATATTCTATGTATCCGAAAGCACCGTTTCTTGGGCTAGACAAAGCGACGTACTTCATTTTTACATTGCCATTCCCAAGTTGTGCATAATCAATCCAAGTATTTATACCAGCATAGTTTTCAGGAGTCACCCAGTAGCGAAGCGTCAGTTCACTGTAAGGAATAGAGCTAGCACTTTCATTATAAACAATCAAGTTAGGTTTAATTTGATTATTCGTCAGATTATTATCTCCATCTTGGTATTTTACTTTGAGCGTTGCGATAACTGTTAAAGTCTGTGTAACATCAATAGCAGGGTTATAGGTCTGATTACCATTTTGTGAAGCAGTAATCGTACTTGTTCCTGTACCTACTAAATGAATTTTACCGTTAACGATAGTGGCGACAGCAGGATTTGAACTTGTATAAGAAATGTCCAAATTTGAACTAGCGACAGCTCCACCTTCAAAATCAGCATCACCTAAAATCTTATTAGGAATGTTAGCGAAAGTGATGCTTTGGGATTTCTTTAAAACTGTCAAACTCTGAGTCACAGGTGTTGCAGACAAATATGTTGTGTTGCCACCTTGTGAAGCTGTAATCGTAGTCGTGCCAGCACCAACAATATGTACTTTCCCGCTTACAATTGTAGCTACGGTCGGATTTGAACTGGTATAAGCAACCGTCAAATTTGAACTAGCAGTGGCTCCTGTGTCAAAGTCTTCATCACCTACATATTTATTTGCTAAAGCATTGAAGGTAATACTTTGGCTTCTTTTCAACACTGTTAACGTCTGTGTTACAGGTGTTGCTGCGGTGTATGTTGCATTTCCAACTTGTGTGGCTGTGATATTTGTTGTTCCAGCGCCAACAATATGGATTTTGCCATTTACAATTGTTGCTACAGATAGATTGCTGCTTGTATAAGCTACAGGTAAACCCGAATTTACTGTTGCTCCACCATCAAAATCAACATCACCAACTGTTTTAGTTTGCAAAGGGTTAAAAGTAATAACTTGCAAACTAGCCACGGGAATTAGTAAAATAGGAAATGAAGTAGGAGGGGACGACGTCGTAGACGATGTCGACAATATATTTGCCTCATTGATATACCAATATCCATAGCCAGCTTTTTGTGCTTTTTGAATGGCGTAAGTCGTTCCGTTAAAATACACACTCATCGTATTCCAAGTAGCATCATATACGTTTTTTCCAAACTGAGCGCCTTCATTGATATAGTTTAGATAAGTACTACTTGGGGCACTCTCATGCGTTATTTTGTATCGACCGTTAGACTGCTTCGTAATATTCCAAATTTGATTTGTCCTATCAGTATTTAATGCGTCAAAAACAGGAACATTTGTAGTGTTTTTAGTCCAGTAAGATTCAGTATTAGGAATCTTGATGAAATAATTACCATTCGCTAACAGATTTGTGCTATAATAAATCGTCTTTTTAAACTCGTTTATGGCATTCGTTAAAATGAGTATTTCAGCATTTACTTGGTCGGCCGTTACCAAAGTGTTATAACGAGCTAACGAACTAGCAATGACATTACTAAAAGTCTGCTTGGCATCTATAGGATACTTTCCTACCTCTTGCGTTGTAGAGGTTTGAGCAGCATCTCTAATTGCTTTAGCTTCATCAAGTTTGGCATCAAGAGGATAATAAATATCCAATACTAATTCAAATGGAAAAGAAGAAGGGACATTACTATAGGCATTTCCTTGTTGTGCTCGAACGGTATCTCTGTCGACATACCAGTATCCTCCATTCCCATTTTTCTGAATGGCGTATCTAATACCATTGCGATAGATGTTCATCGTATGTAGTGTCGAATCATAAACTTCCGTCCCGAATTGCGCATTCTCATCGATATGATTATTATATCCACTAGGAGCATCGCCGAATGATGAAATCTTATATCTGCCGTTTGTTTCTTTGGTAACTCTCCAACGTTGCAAATTTTTATCAGAGTTTAGTGTTCCAAAAGTCAGGTTATTGCTTGACGTGTTTTTTGTCAGCAAAGAATCTGACCCAGCTATTTTGATATAATATATCCCAGTAATAGTACTATTGGTATAAGTAGCACGATTATCCAATAATTGAATATCATTCCCTGTCCCTCCTTTATAAGTAATACGGAAATTATAGCCACCAACATTTACCAAGGCCATTTCTGGTAAATCTTTGAATGTTCCTATGATGGCACTAGTACCTGTATTATCCAAAATAGTGAATATTGAACCTAAAGGTATTGTTCCTGTAACAACATTGTTTATCACCAATTTAGCCTGATTTAGTTGTGCATTCCCGACAATAACTTTATCGGAAGAGACGGCTACGTTATTGATGTCAACCTTATACGTTGCATCACTGTTTAACGCAAGGAGTGCGCTTGTCGTAAAAGTACCAATTGTTCCGTCTGTTCCTGGTACTAATAAAGCCCCAGTTCCATCATTCGTACCAATTGTTACAACGGCTGTACTTTTTCCAGTTCCACCAAATGAACCACTTTTAGCAATAATTTGACTACTGTATGTACCTGTTGTATTGCTATTATTCAATAAAAACGTTCCGTTTAATATGGTGGTTGTTCCTCCAAAAGTACTATTTCCAGAGAAGGTCAAAGTACCTGTGCCTACTTTCTCAACCGATAATGTTCCTGCCGCATTGGCTATTGTACCGCTAAAGTTAGTATTTGTATTCAAAGCGCCAATTCTGATAATAGGCGTTCCAGCAACATTACAACGAATACCCCCTCTACCAGACAATGAGCCAAACTCAAGTGCTCCTGAGCTATACATAATTCTGTGACAATCTACTCCGACGGCATCCAATAACCATGCAGCATTAGCGCTTCCAGACTCTGGTACCATAAATGCCATACGATGATTTCCACTGCGTAATTTAGTAATGAATGTTCCTGTAAAACTGCTGTTATTTCCGTAAAGGCTGATGGTTGCATAATTATCAGAACCATCATTGATGAATGTACCACTTCCCAAAAGTCGCCCGTACAAATTCAAATGTCCTTGACGTTCATAAAAGTATCCAGTGTTTCCAGCTGTTACTTCAATGTCGTTGTATAAAGTAGCTGGGTTTACATTGATACCTGTGTATAAAGCACCCCCTTCTAAGATGATTTTGCCAGTACCCAAAGGTCCATTAATAGGAGAACCCGAAGTGCCAGTACCGATGCCTAGCACTTGAATACCATCAGTAGAACCCCAAGCATACCCTCTGGTTCCACGAATGACAGTATTGCCTGCATAAGTATTTGCGCCTGACATCACAAGCGCCGAACTTCCTGTTTTTAGCAAGCTACCTGTACCGCTCACTACGCCACTAAGTTCGATACTATTATTTTTGGCGTTCACGTTTAATTGTCCGTCTATATTAATAGGTAATGTTAATACCTGACTCTGCGAAGAATTATTCACCAAATCACTCTTTAACGTGATGCCATTTCCAGCAATGGTATAATTCACAGCATCATCAGCAAAGAGGATTCTTGAAGCCACCAATCCTGTTAAATCATTGCTCAGAGTATTGGTTTCTGTATCTTTAAAAGTTAAAATCGCTGGATTTATTGGAACAACATTTTCTAACCAGTTAGCAGAAACGTTGAATGTATTACTCGTTGGCGTTTCGTTCCAAGTTAAGCTATTGGTACCTGGATTCCCGAATACTTCTGATGAAATACCACTTTCTAAATTAGTGCCTTTTGAAGTGATAACGTAGTAATACGCCGTGCCGTTCGTAACATTATTATCGGTATAAGTATTGGTAGCAACAGAAGCAATTTCTGTATAAGGCCCACCGCTGGTAGTAGCACGCTTTACTTTATACGTTGATGCTCCGTCAGCGGTATTCCATGTTAAATGTACTTGTCCATTTTGGTTTGTCGCCACCACATTCGTTGGTACAGCAGGAGGAACTGAGCCAAAAACTTCATTAGATACGGCACTTTCGTTTTCTCCAACCAAAGCCGTTACCACATAATAATTACTAACTTCATAAGCAGGTGAGGGGTCTGTAAAGGAAGTTCCCGTAATGTTTGCTTGAATGGTAGTATAAGGCCCGCCAGACGTTAAAGAACGTTTTACCGAATAACTCGTGGCATTATCGGTTGCCGTCCATGTAAGTTTGATAGAAGAGTTAGCAGAATTGACAGCCAAGCTATTAATGGCAATAGGTGCTTGATTGCTAATCACATCAATCACTAATGCAGCCTTTCCTGTTCCACTAGCATTAGTCGCTTCTAAAAGCACTACACTTTTACCAACAGTTGTTGGTGTTCCACTAATTGTACCAGTTGTTGCATTGATGCTTAGCCCCGTAGGTAAGCCTGTTGCCGCAAAAGTGGTAGGAGTTCCTACAGCAGTCACATTAAAATTAAAGGCTGTTCCCACAGTTGCTACTGCCGAAGTAGTACTATTAATTTCAGGAGACCCAACAGCAAAAGTATTGTTGACTGCTACATTAGT
The DNA here is from genome assembly GCF_059423785.1 of Arcicella sp. GW458-12-2-14-TSB2. Classification (NCBI taxonomy): domain Bacteria; kingdom Pseudomonadati; phylum Bacteroidota; class Cytophagia; order Cytophagales; family Flectobacillaceae; genus Arcicella; species Arcicella sp. GW458-12-2-14-TSB2. The sequence goes on from NZ_JBWKYN010000031.1 coordinate 13,411, forward strand.
AAAAGTTGCTGTGTTTAAAGCAGAGGTATTTCTGGATGCTGTATAGAAACCAATATAAGTATCCGTAGGCAGTGGAATGATAAATAAAGCGATGTTTGTCCATGTTACACCATCGTGTGAGTGATAGGCAAATACTCTGTTTCCAACACGCTCTAATTTGAGCCACCATGATGAACTCGTGCTATAATGAGTATAACCGCTGTTGGCAGCAGTTGCTCCTACACCACTTACATTAATAGTTCCTGGGGGATTAAAGTTGATGGACACGTAATTGGAGGTAGTTGATAGTGATTCACGAATCATTAAGCCTGATACAGCATTTGCTACAGAATTATTCTCAATTTTAGCAACGATGGCAACGTCTCCTTTCACAGGTTTGAAGGTGAAATTACTTGAATTTGCGGGTGCTGTTCCTGCTCCTTTCACTGTCCATGTTCCTGCATTGTGATTAACACTTCCTTTGATGCCAGTCACACCAATATCAGTATTACTAAAATAACTTGAAGGAACAGCACTTTCAGAAGGATAAACAATCGGTGTCATTGGAGTAGCTGTTGAATTATCCGATGACTTCAAGTATAAGAATGACCAAGCCCCTTCGCCGACTAGCGCTCTCATCTGGTCTGTATAAGGAGTAGGAATACCTTTGCGAAGTGAATAAGCGCCTTGGATGATATTATTGAATGGGTGCTGTTTACGAGACCCTGTAGCAATTCCCCAACCTGAAGTCCAATAAACAGAATAACCACCATAAGGCGTGAATGTTAGTCCAGTAGGGTCAATGGCATAATGATTATATAACTCGCCAATCGCTAACAAACGATTATTCATTTCTGCAAACATATCATTGCCTTGTTTAAAAGCCACTTCACCATCCCAAGCCAATGCCCAAGCCTGTCCAAACCAGTGGTCGTCTCTACCCGTATCGCCAACCTGACCAGAAGGAATACTGTTGCGTAAGCCAGCACCTGCTTCCATACGATACGATTCAATCGCTTGATTCCACTTTACTTCGTCATCTAAAAATGCTGCAATACCCAATGCAATTTGTAGTTGGATAGCCCCTTTATTACAATCCCTAAGCGGATTAGGAACCCACGAAGCTGGATAGAGTACATTCGCAAAATAATTATTGACGTGTGCCGTATTGTCGGCCGTCCAACCCGAATAAGTACTCTTTAAAATATCTGCTGCTGTGATAAAGTAGGGCGCATAATCGCCAATATCGAGCATATTTTCGCCACCACCCCACGTAGTATTGGTAACAGCCCAAGCATCTAGTATCTGAGTGGCTTTGGCGGCATAAGCTGCATCCCCCGTAAAAACATACATAAACGTAAGGTTATGGATAGCAACCATGTCTACTTTCCATGCACTATTGTTTAAATCTGGAGACCTCGTAACATTTGCAAATGGCCCCCGCATAGCAAATGAAAGTTGAGAACGATAATCATTTTTTAAGGCATTATAACCTGTCAGCCAAGGTTCCTGAGTGATGTTGGCTTTCAGTTGATTCAAATCGTACTGGGTAAACGGAATACCCGGATGTACAAATGTCTTTTGGGCTTTAAGTTGATGCTGAGTCACAAAAATCAGTAGCAACAATCCAAATATAAAATTTGAGTAATACTTTTTCATAGTACTGTTTTGTTAAAGGTTAATTTTAGTATTATCGTTTAATCTCATTAATCTTTCAGCCTTTATTTTTGGTAGTAATTGCTGATAACGAGGTAATACTACCTGAATCAGGGAAGTAGTAGCGTAAATGGAATATTAAGAATAATTACGGCTAGAAGTTTTTAGGTTTGAAATATAGGACGAATCAGCATCGTCCCATATTTCAAGTATTTAAAGAGTGAAACAATTACCAACCTGGATTTTGCTTTAAATTTGAATTCAAAAGCAATTGGTCAGTAGGAATAGGTAACAAATAATGTTTTTTCGTGAATTTTCTATTAGAAAGTGGATCAATGATTAATGCTCCAGAGGCATCTACGCCGAAAGTATAAACACTTGCCTTATAAATAGGAAGTTTAGTAACAGGACTGACGAAAGTTGTTATTTCTGTAGGCTTGCCATTATATGATACCACTCTGCCTAAAATAGGTTTATTCAATTCAGCTTCTGCTATTCCCCAACGTCTCAAATCATCAAAACGGAAATTTTCTGCATATAATTCTAAGGCTCTCTCTCTTCTGATTTCGCCTAGCATGTTCAAACTTGGATAAGGAGCAATCAAGGCATTGGTTAATGGTGCCACATAGGCTCTAGCCCTGATTTTATTGATAGAAATATTCAAATCTGCATCTGAGATTTTACCACCCCCTAACTCACATTTTGCCTCTGCATAAATTAAATACAATTCGGCCAAACGAATTTGAGGATAGTCATAAGATTCTTGATAATCCTGTCTGTTAGGATGTTCTGTGATAAACTTTCTGTTTCCATAACCTGCATCTGACGCACTAAGAGTCAAGTTTGGATAAAATGGAGTAATAACTGTGGGCCAATTATTCAAGGTAGTATAATTTGCCTTCGTATAATCAGCTCCTGTACTTGTGCCACGTCCCCAATATTTTTGACCTGGTTTTGGTACAAAATTGTTCAGTCTCGCATCTCTATTTACAAATTCATCCGCTATGCCGTAATAACCTTTTGCTAGTGGAGATACGGTATATGGTAACCCATCTTTGCATAAATACATATCCATCATTTTGCGGTTAGGAGCAATTAATCCTCCTAAAGTATGGGATAAGTTTGCATTTCCTTGTAACAACGTATAGTCATAAGAGCTTTTTAGGATAAATTCCTTATTGCTAGCTTTGGTCAATCCTTTAGGGTTTGATAATCCATCTTCCAAAATAAACAAGTAATAATAGCTTAAGCTATCTAAACCATTGAATAACTGATAAGTATTATCCGTCATCACCTGATATGCTAAGTCTGCTGCTTCAGTAAGATAAGCGGTTGTTTTATCCGCTGGTTTTTGTCCCGTCACTAAATCGGTACTTTCGCCTACATATTTTTCCCAAGTGGCTTCGTGTAATAATACCCTAGCTTTAAGCGATTTAGCCGCTTGTTGGCTAACCTGTCCTTTATCAATCACAGCGATATTAGCCTCAGTAGGAAGACCCGCAATAGCCATGTCTAAATCACTTAAAATCTGAGCTACTACTTCATATCGTGTATTTCTGGCCCCATACAAAATATCATCATTCAAATCCAATACTTTTGTAACGATAGGAACGCCACCATATCTTTTCAATAAGAAAAAATATTGCCAAGCCCTAAAAAAATAAGCTGCTGAAATGTACTGCTTGATTTCAGCTTGATTGCCCTTATATTCCGCTCCTTTTTGGATTAGATAGCAATTAGAACGAATATAAGAATAAGAATTCTTCCAATAAATATCTGTTGTCGGAATAGCATTCGCACCTTGTCCTAATAGGGAAGTAGATGCCGACAAGTCTGAGCCAACATCCATGAAATCATAAATATTGCTACTATTGGTAGGGCGAAAGCCAATCATTTGATTATAAAAACCATTGGCAGCGGCTTTAAAATCAGTAGCTTTGGTGAAATAAATAGACTCTGTTGCTTGATCCAACGGGGCAAGATTTAAAAACTTATCTTCGCATGATGTCAGCATTAAACTAACTAAAGCGAATAGCTGAACTAAAAAATATCTTGATTTCATAATTTTGTAATTGCGTTGTTGTTAAAAAGAAATATCTAGACCTAATGACCACGTTCTAGCAAATGGATAACTGCTATCTGAACTTTCTCCTCTTTCTGGGTCAAAACCATCTTTTACTGATGTAATTTCAAACAAATCGTTTCCTGAGAAATAGACTCTTATTCTATCCGATTTTATTTTATTGGATACCTGTTTTGGTAAAGTATATCCTATCACCAAGGCTTTTAAACGAGCATACTGCAAATTTTGAATGTTTACGTCATTGGTTTGCCAGTTCCAGTTGTTTCTTGTGGCGTCGAATGATATTCTAGGAAATTCAGCGTTAGGATTTTCTGGCGTCCAAGTTTTGCCAATGTAAGTGGTGTTTACGTTCAGGTAGTTTCTGAAAAATGGTGCTCTAGCATTTCCAGATCTAAGAATATTTTGCTGACCTACTCCTTGAATAAATGCAGAGAAATCAAGACCTCTCCACTGTAATCCTAAATTGAGTCCAAACGTATAGTGAGGGTTAGCATCACCATAATAATACACATCACCACTGCCCGGTTTACCATCACCAGTGGCACTTATTTTATTATTCCCATCTAAATCAACGATTTTTAAATCTCCAGGACGCAATCTAGTTGTTGCGCCAGTCATGGCTGATAAGTTATCAAAACCACCGTATTTGGCATAATAGGCATTTACATCATCATTGTTTGTGAAATATCCTGCTGTTTTATAGACAAACAAAGCGTTAAGAGGATACCCTTGACGAAGTGCTATTTTGCCAGCTCCCCAAGTATCTTTTCCTTGCATCGATATCAGGTTTGTTTGATTATCACTTAATTGAAAACCAATGTTGTATTTAACTTCACCAGCACTTGCTTTCCAATTCATAGAGAATTCCCAGCCTGATGTTTTCAATTCACCACTATTAGATTTTGGCGCTGTCGCACCATATATTTGAGGATAAGTAATATCGATTAACATACCAATATTTCTTTTCTCAAATACATCAAAAGTTGCTGTCAATTTATTTTGTAATAAAGCAATATCAATCCCGATGTTTTTATTGACCATTCTTTCCCAAGTTCTTGTCAAACTAATAGAGTTGGCAGCACTGGCAGTACCTTGAAGCGAAGGCGTTTGACCGAACAAAGCTGTTCCCGTAGTAGTTACCGCAGAGATATAATCATAGTTACCAATGTTGGCTTGTCCACCAGTTTCTCCATAGCTTCCTCTGATTTTCAAATTACTAATCCCTTTGAATTTTTCCATAAACTTCTCTTGAGTAAGTACCCAACCCCCAGAAATTCCATAGAAATTAGCCCATCTGAAATCGGGGTGAAAACGTGACGAACCATCTCTACGCCCCAGTACTTCTAATAAATATTTTTGCTTATAGTTATAATTAGCACGGCTAATATAAGAAACCAAACCGACGTGGTTTGAACCCCCTGAATTACTTTGAACATTTAATCCAGTAGTTGGGTCTGAGGAATAAGCGGTGTTTAAATCATACAATCCGGGAAATTGTAAGTTATCTCTTCCTGCTACAATGGTCTTATTTTCAGTTAACTCTGCCGTATTACCCACCATGATACCGAAATTATGGTCTTTTCCAAAAGTATGTTTGTAGTCTAAGAAAGCGCCATAATTTTGATACAAAGTAGTGCCAATTGTTTCAGTAATACCAGGCTTGGGATATTGCGTTGACGTTATTTTATCGCCTATCCAGTTATAAAATCTAAACGTTTGATTATACTCTGTCTTCTCTGTATTTCTTTTTACAAGCGCAGCACTTCCTATTAAATTTAAGCCTTTCACAATTTCTGCCGTCAAGGTAGTGTTCAAGCGAGCAATGGCATCGTTATTGGAAACCGTTCCACCGCTTTTTGTAAAAGCGATTGGGTTTCTGTAACCATAAATATCATAATAATCTCCATTTTTATTATAGGTTGGGAAGATAGGAGCATCAAAAAAACCATTACCAATCCCATTTCTTGGACTTTCTACAATCCTGCTATCAAATGAAACACCTGTCTCTAATTTTATTTTGTCAGAAATAAAATAATCGTAGTTGAATCTCAAATTGTATTTCTTTTCTCCATCATAGGCCGTTTTTAATAATGATTTGTTATTCGCATATCCCAAAGACAACATATAAGAAGTTTTATCTGAAGAACCACTCAAACTTAAATTATGCTGAGATGAATAAGCAGAACCATACAATTCGTTCAACCAGTTATTATTAGCATACCTCACAATCTCACCATTTGTTGGGTTGACATAGTCAACGACTTGATCGGTTTGCATTTTCAAAAGGTTTTCTTTCGTCCACTGTGGAAACCACTCAACTGGATTGCCATTCGCATCAACTTTATCTTGCGTAGATGCATTTAAGTACATAGTAGCCCATTGAGACATATCAGCCCAAGGCACAGCCATACCAATGGTATTGAGTTTATAATTAGTATTATAATTGATTTTCATCTTGCCACTTTTCCCTCTTTTGGTCTTCACTAAGATTACACCACCCGCTGACCTTGCACCATAGATAGCTGCTGAGGCATCTTTCAACGCTGTAACAGATTCAATATCATTAGGGTTGATTTGGTTAAATTCCCAAGTACCGATTACAGGCACACCATCAATAATTATTAAAGGGTCAACGCCAGTAACTGATGATTCACCTCTTAATCTAATACTCAATCCTTCGTTTCCTGGACGAGTAGACGTTCTAGAAATCACCAATCCCGGTACTTCTCCTTGCAAGGCCAAAGCGGCATTTTGTACAGGCCTATCTTTGAAAGCCTTATCATCTACCATCGAAACAGCACCTGTTAAAGTTGCTTTTTTAGTAGTTCCATAACCTACGACAACGACTTCATCTAATGCTTGAATGTCAGAAAGTAAGCTAACGTTAATAACTGTACGTTTGTTAATAGCCACCTCTTGGCGAGCATACCCAATAAAAGAAAAAACTAAAACGTCATTGTCTTTTGGTACTACAATGCTGAAATTGCCTTTTGCATCTGTGGTTCCTCCTTTGGCACTTCCCTTGATGGTGATGCTTACACCCGGCAAGCCTTCTCCCTTTTCTGAATCCACTACTCGTCCCGTAACAGTATGGTCTGCAAATAATGCAACAACTTTAGCAACATCAGACTTTTTGCTAGCGTCTAAGGCATATACATTGTTGGTTATTAAAAGAATAACAGCCAGAGGAATTTGATAAAAACCCGCTCTAATAGCCGTTAAAAATGGTTTGTTAATTTGTAACATGTTCTTCATACTTTTTTGTTTAATTTTTTGGCAAAAAGCTTCCCTGCATCCTTTTTTTTAGGATGTTTTTCAATATTGATAAAGGGGAATAATAAATTATTCAGCGAACTAGTCGCTTGTTTTTCAAGGTATTATTTTTCTTTTTTCATGTTCAACATGGTTAGCTATTTAATACAAACATTATTTATTGTTTAAACGATTAAGCAATTTTTTAAAACAATAACCCACTGTGTATATTTATAATTAGACTACAAATAGTTATTTTAAATGTATAGAAAGTGCAATAAACCTTTTGTAACCTTCGGAAAAGGGATATTTTTTATAAAATATTGAAATAAATAGATAATGGTCTGTAAGTCAGAAGATTATGAGTATTTAATGTTTTATAAAAAAACAGATTTCTTTATTTTGTTAGTTAAACAAATAAGCAGATGCATTGATTATGTAGAATTCGATGGGAGAGGAATAGATGTAAATACAAAATAGTAGATATTGATTAGGTTACAAAATACATTTTATCAGTCTATGATAAAAATGTTCAATCTTTGAATTTCAAATTCTCTCTTATAAATAATTGATTCATTTTTGGGTATTAAGTTATCCAACAAAGCTATAAATTATCATGAATAGGGGTGTTTTTTAAATACTCCTATTATTTTCAAGCATTCATTAAGCTTCGCTCAATACCAGTTTCCCAATTTCCGTGAATCTCTAATAAACACAATCCTAACGTTTATATAGCTGTCAATATTTAATTTGAACCGATTCCATATTTATAATAAGTAATCGCAAGCCTATTTTTCCTTTTTTAAACATGATACTACTATTTAAAGTTATATAATGCTAAGTATAACTTCAATAATAACAATTTATTCTTTAAAATTTCATGCAATCGGTTGCACGAAATTTTTTATTTGTATCTTTGCTATGAATAAACCTAATTTGGCAATTTAATTTGTTGGATAACAAGCGACAATTTTGACAATTGCCCTCTTTCTGTTGTGTCAAGGTGATTAGATAGATTTGAAGGATACAATTTTGCTGCCTATAAGCATCCAGAAAATGATATTATTAGTATCGGAAAAGGCAGGTGCGGTGTAACATATCCGTATCGTATTTCTTTGCTTATCAGTCAAAAGCAACCACACCGTTTAATCACCCTGTGGGCTTATATTTTATACAGCCTTCGATAAGCAATTTTCTAATAAGTTAATTGTAAGTAGTGAGACACCTCGTCCGATAGGGTATTCTCTTACACAAGTAATCATGAAAGTGCCATAATTATCTGAACATATAACTATTAATCTCTATTTAATTATTTCAAAAAGATAAATGAAAATAAAACTATTCATTGCCTTATTTTTCCTTGTTTCCATATCAGGGCTATCTCAAAGTATTACTGTTGATAAATCTTCTTTTGCTCTCTCTACAGCAGCCATCTATGTTGATAATGCTGAAGTTGCGCTTGTAAAAAAATCAGCAGAACTTTTGCAACAAGACATCGCATTAGTAATAGGCAAAAAAATACCTATTATTAATACGGTTGATAAAATGCCGAAAAATGTCATTGTAATCGGTACGATACAGCAATCATCATTTATCAAGGAACTGATTTTACAAAAGAAAATAGATGGCAATGCACTTAAAAACCAATGGGAAGCGTCGCTGATACAGTCGGTCAATAATCCAAAATCAGGTGTATCTAATGTTCTTGTTATTGCAGGGAGTGACCGTCGTGGAGTAGCTTATGGTGTATTCGAACTATCTAAACAAATAGGTGTTTCACCTTGGTATTGGTGGGCAGATGTGCCTGTCAAAAAACAAAAGGATGTTTATCTTAAACAAAGTATCAGAATTGTTGATGCTCCAAAGGTAAAATACAGAGGGATTTTTATTAATGACGAAGCTCCTGCTTTATCTGGCTGGACTAAAGAAAAGTTTGGAGGCTTTAATCATACATTTTATGAAAAAGTATTTGAATTGTTACTTCGTTCAAAAGCAAACTATCTATGGCCAGCGATGTGGGGCAATGCTTTTTATGCTGATGATTCGCTGAATATAAAAATAGCTGATCAGTATGGAATAGTCATAGGTACTTCACACCACGAACCGTTGATGCGTGCGCATGATGAATGGCGAAGAGTTGGAAAGGGTGCTTGGAACTATGAAACCAACAAAGATAAGCTACAGCAGTTTTGGCGAGAAGGGATAAAAAGGGCATATAATGAGAAAATAGTAAGTATTGGTATGAGAGGTGATGGCGATGAGCCAATGTCTCGTGAAACTGCTACAGCCTTGCTGGAACGAATAGTAAAAGACCAAAGGAATATCATTAGCGAAGAAACTGGCAAGCCTGCTAGCGAAACGCCACAACTGTGGGCATTATACAAAGAAGTTCAGGAGTATTATGAAAAAGGCATGAGCGTACCAGACGACGTGACTCTTTTACTTTGTGATGACAATTGGGGGAATATACGTAGACTACCAAAATTAGAAGATAAACCTAGAAAAGGAGGCTATGGTATCTATTATCATTTTGATTACGTAGGTGGGCCTCGAAATTATAAATGGTTGAATACTAACCCGCTTCCACGTATTTGGGAACAGATGCACTTAGCTTGGGAACATCAAGTAAAGGATATATGGATTGTAAATGTAGGGGATATCAAACCAATGGAATTTCCGATTTCATTCTTTTTAGATTATGCTTGGAATCCCGAAAAGATGAAGGCGAACGACTTACAAAAGTATAGTGAAACATGGGCTGAGGCGCAATTTGGAAAAAAACAAGCGCAAGAAATTGCCTATTTAATGAATCAATATGCCAAGTATAATGGCAGAAGAAAACCAGAATTACTTGACGCTGATACGTATAGTCTTAATAATAATGAGTGGAAAAAGGTGGTAACTGAATATAATGACTTGCTAAAAAAAGCGGAAGACATCAATAAACAATTGCCTTCTGAATACCATGATGCTTATTTTCAACTAGTATTACATCCTATAAAAGCCTGTGCCAATCTCAATGAAATGTATTATCATGTGGCATTGAACAAAAGAGCAGCTAATAATAAATGGAACGTAGCGAATACTTATGCCGATAAAGTAAAACAACTGTATGCGAATGATTCATTAATTACGCTGGCATACCACCAATTGAATAACGGCAAATGGAACCACATGATGAGCCAGACTCACATTGGATACACTTACTGGCAACAACCAGTAAAACAGAAAATACCAACAGTTAAGTATGTATTAGCAGATTCAGTGGCAGAACAAAAGGACTTGGGGGTTAAAACAGTGAAAAAAGCCCAAATTCCTACAGGACTGAAAGGAAATATTTTTTACCAAGACGAACAAAAAGGTGTATCGATTGATGCAAATCATTATTCAAAAGCAATCAATACAAATGGCATAAAATGGACGGTGCTTCCTGACCACGGCAGAACGGGGTCGGCTATTACTGCTTTCCCAGTGGTTGGGAAGGAGCAAAAGCCAGAAGGCAATGCTCCTCGTTTGGAATACGAAATCTATACTTATAGCAAGGGAGATTTTGCGATAGATGCCTATTTTTCTCCTAGTCTAAATTTTAATGGAGAAGAGAATGGTTTACAATACGCAATTGCTGTAGATGACGAGGCTCCTCAAATCATTAGTTTAAACAAAGAAGATAAAACAAGTGATAAGGGCGTATGGAATAAATGGGTATCAGAAAATATTATTATTAAAACCACTAAGCATAATATCGCTAATGCAGGAAAGCATACTTTGAAATTTTGGTTAGTAACGCCAGGGGTGGTATTACAAAAGTTAGTAGCTGATTTTGGAGGTATAGCACAAAGTTACCTTGGCCCCGAAGAAACATTAAATAATAACACTAAAAAATAACCTACAGATTATCGGATATAAAAGATTGAGACCCTTTTGTACTAGATACTAGCATCAAGATTTTATTATGAAAAAAACAATGCTCTTTTGTTTAATGGTTGTGATGAGCTTGGTAGCTCAGGCACAACTCCGATTGCCCAAATTAATTAGCAACGGAATGATTCTTCAACGAAATACCAACCTGAAAATATGGGGATGGGCATCTCCTAACGAGAAAATCACCGTGAAGTTTAAAAATAAACAATATAAAACTACGACTGATACTAAGGGAAATTGGCAAATTGTTTTACCTGCTATGGAGGCTGGTGGGCCATTTACGATGGATATTGTAGGACAGACACAAATCAACATACAAGATATTCTTATTGGAGATGTGTGGTTTTGTAGCGGACAAAGTAATATGGTTCATCAGTTGAATATCCATGATGTAACCTATGCAAAAGAAATTGCTGAAGCTAACTATCCACAAATCAGACAGTTTTGGATACCTACCCTCACTAATCTTCAAGGTGCTCAAAATGACCTTCCCGATAGTCAATGGAAAGCGGCGGTTGGTGAAGATGTAAGACCTTTTTCTGCGGTAGCCTATTTTTTTGCTAAGAAACTACATGAAAAATATAAAGTGCCAGTGGGTATCATCAATGCCAGTGTAGGCGGTACACCTATAGAGGCATGGATGAGTGAAGAAGGCTTCAAAGATTTTGGGGCAATCAAGGGGATTATTGAGAAAAATAAGGATACTTCCTATGTTAATAGTTTGAATCGAAAACCTGCTACTAGTACTAATAAACCGGTACAAGTAGTGGATGAAGGCTTATCGGGTTCTTCAAAATGGTATGAACCTGCTTATACGCCTAAGCATTGGCGGAATATCAACATTCCTGGATATTGGGAAGACCAAGGATTAAAAGACCTTAATGGCGTAGTGTGGTATAGAAGAGAAATAAATATTCCTGCTACTATGACAGGCAAGCAAGCGCAAGTATTTTTAGGCAGAATAGTAGATGCCGACGAACTGTATATTAATGGTAAGAGGATAGGTAGTACTTCCTATCTATATCCACAACGTAGGTATAAAGTCGGTAAAGATGTATTAAAATCAGGCAAAAATCTTTTTGTAGTCCGTGTAACAAATACGGCTGGCAAAGGAGGATTTGTGCCTGATAAGCCGTATTGTATTTTTTCAGGGTCAGATACTGTTGACCTTAAAGGTAGCTGGCAATATAAGGTGGGGTTAGTCTATAAACCCATTACTGGGGGTAATTGGGGCGGTGGAATCAATGCTCAAAATCAACCAACGGCTTTGTTTAATGCCATGGTCGCGCCAACGATCAATTATGCTATCAAAGGTTTTTGTTGGTATCAAGGAGAAAGCAATGCTGGTCAGCCACAAGCATACGAAAAATTATTGCCTGCCTTAATTCACGATTGGCGTACTAAATGGATGCAAGATTCGCTACCATTTTTGTATGTGCAACTACCTAATTTCATGGAATATAGCTATCTGCCTACAGAAAGTAGTTGGGCTTTGTTAAGGGAGTCTCAGCTAAAAGCATTATCAGTTCCTAATACAGCGATGACCGTTGCTATTGACCTTGGTGAATGGAACGATATTCATCCAGATAATAAAAAAGATGTCGGTGAACGCTTATCGCTCACAGCCATGAAATTAGCTTATCACGAAAACTTGGTTAGCTCGGGGCCTTTGTTTGAGTCTTCTGTAATAGACGGAAATAAAATTGTTATCAGCTTTACGAATGTAGGAACAGGCTTAACAACCAATGATGGCGAACAACTGGGAGATTTTGCTATTGCGGGAGAAGATAAAAAATTTGTTTGGGCAAAAGCAACAATTGAAGGAGATAAAGTAATAGTGTGGAGTGATGAAGTAACAAAGCCATTATATGTACGATACGCATGGGCTGATAATCCTGTGAATCCTAATTTATATAATAAAGAGGGGCTTCCTGCATCACCATTCAGAACCGATAAATAATCATTGCGTTTAAAAATTCCTATACTATGAAAATATACTTAATATTTATTGGAGCTATGAGCCTAAGCTATTTAGGCTTATCGCAACAGACTGTCATTGATAGTAACAAATACCCGCCACTTACTACATTTACAGCACAGCAAGACCAAGCCAATATGATGCAGCAATTGGGTATTAAAAAACTAAGACCAGGACCCAGTGCTAATGAAGCCGACCCTAATCATGCCAACTATGATGAACAATTGGCCAATCCTTGCCCTTTATTATTAGATATTCTTACTGCCAAAAATGGCAAAAAAATAACTACTCCTACAGCGTGGTGGAATCAACGTCGCCCAGAAATCACTGAGGACTTTGAAAAAGAAATGTATGGGCGAATCCCTAAGAATATACCTAAAGTAACTTGGACAGTAAAAGTTACCGATAACGAATTTGTAGGGCGTGTTCCCGTAGTGGCTAAACACCTGATTGGTCATGTAGATAATACTGACTATCCTTTGATTGATGTAAACATCAACATGGTAGTGGTGTTACCGACTAATGTAAAAGGTCCAGTGCCAGTACTTATCATGTTTGGTTTTCCTAGTTTGCCAGCACCAGCACAGCCTATCCCGAGCGATATGGAGAAAATAAATCTGGCTTTTAAGGAAATGATGATAAAGGCTAATCCAGATTTAAAGCAGATTTTTGATAAGTACCCTGCTTATTCGCCTATCACCAGACTACCCGCACCTAGCTTTTTTGCACCGCCAGTCACGGGTGATTCTCCACCTACCGAGCAATTGTTAGCGGCTGGTTGGGGATATTGTACGCTAGAAACAGGTAGTATACAGGCTGATAATGGTGCAGGACTAACGCGCGGAATTATTGGTTTAGTAAATAAAGGACAACCAAGAAAGCCAGACGATTGGGGCGCTTTAAGAGCGTGGGGTTGGGGTGCATCCAAAGCACTAGACTACCTCGAGACAGAACCTTTGGTCAATGCCAAGCAAGTAGGAATCGAAGGCGTTTCTAGGTATGGAAAAGCGGCGCTAGTGGCAATGGCTTTTGACCAACGTTTTGCCTTAGGATTAATTGGCTCATCGGGAAAGGGTGGAACTACCCTACAAAGACGAGTTTTTGGTGAAGCAGTAGAAAGTTTGGCTAGTTCAGGAGGATATCATTGGTTAGCTGGCAATTACCTCAAGTATGCTACGGCTGAATCTTCTTTTGGGAGTAAAACAGGCTGTGATATTCCCGTAGACTCACACGAACTTCTGGCACTTTGTGCACCACGTCCTACTTTTGTGAGTTATGGCATACCAGAAAAGGGAGATGCTAAATGGCTTGACCAAGTTGGGAGTTATAAAGCTACCATAGCGGCAGGAACAGTATTTAAACTGTTGGGTGCAAAGGATTTAGGGGTAAGTAATGATTACAATACTGAAAATATGCCTCCCGTACTTTCTGGCTTACTCGACGGCGAATTAGCTTGGAGACAACACAATGGCGGTCATACGGATGCCCCTAACTTTCAGTTTTTCATTCCTTGGGCAAGTAAACTGTTGAAATACGAACGACTTACTAAATAATATCCCACAAACATAACCACCATTTTTTATGAATAGTGGTTATATTTTTCTTAGGAGTTTAAGAATTATCGAGCCGTTTCAGATGGCTTGGTGAGAGCCTTTATTGTCATTTATAAAACAAAACCTACTATAACTATGCAAAATTTGTTCAAATCTTTTTTCTATTTCTTCACGTTAATAGTTATCTGTTCAGCTTGTGAAAAAGCAGTTGATACTAATCCTGTTGTGGTTAAGCCCACACCTTTTAATATTAATATAAACCCCCAGACAACCTATCAGACAATCACAGGGTTTGGTGCAGCAAACAGAATGTGGGGGACACAATCGTTGAAACCTACGGAAGCAACAAAAGCATTTGGGGTAGATGAAAACCAATTGGGGCTTAGCATTTTCAGGGTAAGATTGTCTTCTAATAAAAATGAATGGCCTATTATTGTAGAAGCTGTAAAAGAGGCAAAAAAATATGGAGCAAAAGTATTGGCTTGTCCTTGGTCGCCTCCTGCAGCACTCAAGAGTAATAAAAGCGATATAGGTGGCCATTTATTGCCTGAAAACTACAAAGCATTTAAAGATTATATCAATGAATTTATCGTTTTTATGACTCAAAACGGCGCACCCGTAGATGTGGTTTCTATTCAAAATGAGCCTGACTGGAAAGCTTCTTATGAATCTTGTGATTGGACTGCCGACGACATGATTAATTTCTTGAAGGCTCCGGGCGAAATTATTGGAGCAAAACTTGCTGCGCCAGAATCTTTGAATTTTAACCAGAACATGACTAATGCCTTGCTATCGAATGAAGAGGCTTCTCAAAAATTTGACATCGTGGCGGGTCATATTTATGGTGGTGGTTTAGCGAAGTTCCCTTTGGCAGAGCAAAAGAAAAAAGAAATCTGGATGACTGAATTTTTATTGAATCTGGATACTGGAAATACTGGGGCTGCTAAATGGAATACTTATTCAGAAACTGCCAAATGGGCTGAAAGTATAAAAATGCTTGTTTCCGTCCATGATGCAATGACTAATAATTGGAATGCCTACATTTGGTGGTATTTGCAACGCTACTATTCATTTATTGGCGATGGGGAAGAGGGTACTATCAATGGAGAAGTGCTTAAACGTGGATATGGGTTCTCGCATTATTCAAAATTTGTCCGCCCAGGGTTTGTTCGCATAGGTACAGATTTCAGCACGAATACTTATTTAAAAATAACAGCTTATAAGAAAGGGACGCAGACGGTTGTGGTAATACTAAACCCAGAAAGTAATTCTGTTAAAAATGTTCAGCTAAATGGACTAGCTGCTACTACTGCTATTGCTTATACTACTACTGAAAAAGAAAATTTAACTAAGCAAAATTTGACTGTTACAAGCAGTATTGTGGAACTAAACGTAGCACCAAGTAGTATTACTACAGTGGTGATAAATAATTAGCATAACGATATTTAAAATGTAAAATTATACCCAGACCATTAAATAAGATATGCAACGTATATTGATAATGGTTCGTAACGTTATCTTTTTAATCTTTGGAAAATATATAAAAAAACTGATAGTAAAGTCTCGTTATTTTTAGCTCATATTATTGGAAATTTTCAAATGATATGAGCTAAAAATAGTTTGATAGGGAGACAATTTATAGTAGAAAAATATTATCACTAACACACAATATTCAGTCTCAAAAATAAGCATTTTAGTAGTTAAAGAGCCTCACTAAATAATTAAATAATTCTTGCAGTTACTCAAGCGATAAAGTAATGAACTTTATCGCTTACTTGTGATTAATTCATCACTTATCGTTTTTAAAAACTCATTTTTATATTAAAATGAATTGAATTTATCGTTTTATATTTTCCTTTGAACATTTGGAATACAGATATATTAATTTGTGCTACATGTTTTTTCACTTATTATTTTACTTTGCGATGTCTGAAATTTGGAGACAATCTATTGACTTCGGTTATCAACTTAAATATCCAAAATAATAATATAATCAATCTTAAATGATAAGCGTAGTGAATAAATGCAGTCTCAAAATAGTTCGATGGTTATTCGTTTTTTCGGCACTTATATGTTGCAAAAAAACAGAAGTAACGCCTACGATAATAAGCCCTCCTTATACGATGAAATCAAATCCTATTTGGAGAACTGGAGATAGGATTTTCTTAGAAGGAATTGCTGGAACTTTTGACGACGTTTCGGTAAAAGATCCAACGATTGTGAATGTTGATGGAAAATGGCATGTGTTCTATACTGGAAGAGACGCTACTAAATGGCGCATGGGTTATATTGCTGGTAAAGAGCTAACAGACTTGAAAAAAGCCGATAGAAATTATATGGCTTCATTAAATGGAGGGTCATATTTTTGTGCGCCACAGGTTTTTCAACTTAAATCAAAAAAAACTTGGTATTTAATCTACCAAAGCGGTTTAGGAGCAACTTTTTCAACCAATGCAGATATCAATAGTCCTCAAGGATGGTCAGCGGGTAAAGCCATGGGTTTTACCGATGGAATTGATTTTTGGTGTATCTCAGATGGCACAAAAATACATTGTTTTTATTCAGCTCAGGATGGCTCTTTTACGATTAAAAAACGGAGTACGCTTGTTGCTGATTTTCCCTATAAATGGTCTGAGCCAGTGGTAGTTGCTACAGATACTTTTGAAGCACCCCATGTATATAAAAATAAAGCGGATGGCAAATACTATATGATGGTAGAAGATATAAGACGCTACTTTGAAATATGGCAAGCATCAAGTCTTGATGGCACTTGGACAAAACTTAATGAAAAGTGGGCTGATTACGCTAATTTAATTGAAACGAATGAGCATTGGACAGACCAAGTATCGCATGGAGAAATTTTGCGTTCGGGGATAGATGAAATGTGTGAAATAGAAGATATAAATCATTGTCAAGTAATATTTCAGGGCGTAGTAAATGGCAATTATGCTGACTATGGAATAATTCCCTATGATTTAGGCATCATGCAAAACTATTAATCTTCATATAGAGGGATGTATTAGTTTATGATGATAATCAATTTTTGTAGTAAATATTAAACAAGTAGGTCGCAGAAATGACCAAAACTAATTTTAAGCAATGAAAAACAAGTCTATTTTTTTGATGATTGTTTCAATGACAATGATCACATTATCAGTAGTAGCACAAGAATCAAAAAAACAACCGATTTCACAGCCATTAATAAAGGAAATCTATACGGCAGACCCTTCTGCGCATGTTTTCAATGGAAAAATCTATGTTTATCCTTCACATGACATTGAATCTGGCGTTGCTCAAGACGATGAAGGAGGGCATTTTGATATGAAAGACTTTCACATTTTATCGATGGATAAAATTGGAGGGAAAGTGACAGATAATGGTGTGGGATTGTCTATTAAAGATATTTCTTGGGCGGGTCGTCAGCTTTGGGCACCTGATGCAGCCTTCAAAAACGGTATGTATTATTTGTATTTTCCCGTGAAAGATAAAAAAGATATATTCCGAATGGGCGTAGCAACTAGTAAAAGTCCGGTAGGCCCATTTAAGGCAGAAAAAGAACCTATCAAAGGTAGTTACAGCATAGATCCTTGCGTTTTTAAAGATAATGACGGTAGCTTTTATATGTATTTTGGGGGTATTTGGGGTGGTCAACTACAGCGTTATGACAAAAATACGTACTTAGGAGTAACAGATAATCCCAAGAAAGGCGAAGTGGCTCGTTTGCCAAGAATAGCAAAGCTAACCGCAGATATGAAACAATTTGACGGTGAAGTAAAAGAAATCAAAATTTTGGATGAGAATGGCAAATTGTTCTTAGAAGATAATAATGACAAACGCTTCTTTGAAGCTTCATGGATGCACAAATATAAAGGCAAATATTACTTCTCGTATTCAACAGGGGATACCCATAACCTTTGTTATGCCGTTGGCGATACTCCTTATGGCCCTTTTACTTACAAAGGTATAATATTAAATCCTGTTGACGGTTGGACAAGCCACCACTCAATTGTTGAGGTCAAAGGAAAATGGTACTTGTTTTATCATGATATTCAGCTTTCTGGAAAAACGCATTTACGAAATGTAAAAGTGACAGAATTGCATTATAATCCCGATGGAACTATACAAACGATTACTGCTTATAAATAGCAAAATATGTATTATTTGTTTGATTACTAGATAGTTCAATAAAATATAAAAAACTAAAATTATCCAATGATAAATAAAAAAACATTATTAGCACTTTTACTATGTGGCATGGTAGAGGTATCGGCAAAACCTCCGATAAAGCATACGAAATCTGTGAAAGAAATCCCTTCATTGAAGAAGGTATTTAAAAAAGATTTTGTGATTGGCACAGCCTTAAGTATTTATCAAATAGACGATAAAGACCCTCAGGCGACAAGTTTAATTGCTCAACAGTTTAATACGGCTACACCTGAAAATATTATGAAGGCTCAGATTATTCATCCAAAATGGGATGTATACAACTTTGAACCTGCCGATAAGTTAATAACCTACTGCAAAAACTTGAATCTTGAAGTGAATGCGCATGCGTTAATTTGGCATAGTCAACTGCCAAATTTTGTTCGCCAGATAAAAGATGCTGATTCTGTGAAAACTTTCTTTGAAAATCATATTACAACAGTTGCCAAAAGATATGATGGAAAAGTAAAAACATGGGATGTTGTCAATGAAGCACTCAACGAAGATGGAACAATGCGCAGGTCTATTTTTTTGAATAAATTGGGCGAAAACTTTGTTACTGAAGCTTTTAGACTAGCACAGCTTGCCTCACCAAAGTCAGAACTTTACTACAACGATTATAATAACGAACAACCTGCTAAAAGAGCAGGATGTATTGCGTTGATTAAAAAAATTCAAGCGGCAGGTGTAAAAATTGATGGTGTAGGGATACAAGGGCATTGGCATTTGGGCAAAATCCCGCTGAAACAGATTGAAGAAAGTATTGTGCAATATGCTGCTTTGGGCATCAAAGTAGCTTTTACAGAACTGGACATTGAGGTATTAAAACGTGATTTTCAAGGAGCTGACGTGAACCAACGCATGCAAAATTCTCCATCATTGAATCCTTATGCAAATGGATTACCCGACAGCCTTCAAACTCAATTAGCGATGGATTACGAAGCTCTTTTTAACCTGTTTTTGAAGCATAAAGACAAGATTTCTAGAGTAACTTTTTGGGGAGTACATGATGGACAAAGTTGGCTGAATGGATGGCCTGTACGTGGTAGAACAAACTATCCATTATTGTTCGACCGTAACTATCAACCTAAGCCTGCTTTTTACTCAGTGATCAGTACAAAGGGTAAGTAAAATAGGTAAGCCGATAAGGTTGGCAAGTGTTATCCTAAACGAGAAGATGAAAAATATAAAATCTATTTGTTAGCTATATTCTGTATAGTATTAGCAAGTGGAAGTTTTACAAAAAAATGCAAGGGGATAATGGTGATGACACCTATACCAATCCCCTAATTGCATCATACTTCCCAGATATTGACATTATACGTGTTGGTGATACCTATTAATGATGGTTAACAATGGAATAACGATTGATTCTATTCAATTAAAAATATCTGCCATTTACCTAATGACCCAGCCAGATTTTGGAACAGGATTAGCTAATTTTGGATATAGTACTGATAACAAAAGGTTTACACATTTAGGAAATACTTTAAAAATGAGGTTCAACCTTACGTTATTGACGGGAAATAAATAACCATGCTACTCAATTACTGGGAGGGTATATAGGTATTGATTGGTTCAGAGTTGACCCTACCTTTGGCTACCTTCCTGATAAAGGTACATTGACGATTAAATAGCTTTTTGAATCAATTTTAATTAATATCATCTTGATTATTCACTAAAGAAAACTTTGTATGAAATATAAAATAAATCAGTACATCTTATTAATAGGCTTATTATGCTTTACTAGCTCAGTATCTGTAATTGCACAAGATTTTTTCAACGAAGTAAAAACATACGTAAATCCTGTTTTACCTGGCGACCATCCAGACCCAACGATGCTAAAAGTAGGGGATGATTTTTATCATTGTGGCTCAAGCTTTCATTTTACCCCTTATTTACCAATCTATCATTCAAAAGATATGGTGCATTGGAAAGTTATTAGCCGTGTAGTACCACCAACGATAGGTAGCTTTGTCTCAGATAATCCATCAGCAGGAATTTGGCAGGGTGCTATTACGTATTTCTATGGCTCATATTGGATATATTTCTCTTCTAATGGACAATGGTTTAGCAAGGCCGATTCTCCGGCAGGACCTTGGTCTACGCCAGTACAGGTAAAGTCAAATCCGAAAACAGGACCATTAGGATATGACAATGCCATTTTTGTAGATGATGATGGCAAACCTTACATGGTTATCAAGAACGGACAAAAAACCAATCGTTTGCAAGAATTAGGCAAAGATGGTCAACTGACATCATCAGTGATTGATATGGACTGGGTAAATGCAAAACTACAATATAGTTGGGCAGAAGGTCCTGTTATGTGTAAGCGTAATGGCTATTATTATTACTTCCCTGCAGGGGATGTATCAGGAGGGCAATATGTAATGAGGGGTACGGCTTTGACAGGTGACTCAACCAAATGGGAACGATTAGGAGAGTTTTTTAAACCTATTACCGACCCAAAAGTAGGGTTCCGTCGTCCTAACCATATTTCAGCACCTATTCAATTGGCCGATGGAAGCTGGTGGACAATTGGACAAAGTTATGAAAAGTATGATGGTGATGATTGGTCAGGTACGGGTCGTCAAACATCGCTTTTCCCTGTGATTTGGGAAGGAGACCGCCCTTGGGGAATGGCTCCTACTACATTACCTATCGAAAGTCCTAATCTTCCCAAAGGTGAAATCAATTGGCGAAGTGTTGCGACTGATTATTTTGAGAAAGAAACCCTTGTGTTAGATTGGCACTTTTTGAGCAAGAAATATGCAGATAAATATTCACTTACTAGTAGAAAAGGTTGGTTACGCCTTGTTTCAGATAGTAGCAGAACTAGTATTGTTCAAAAGGAAACAGACCACTATTATTCAGCGGTTACAAAAGTAGATTTTAATGCGACTGATTCTCTAACCAAAGCAGGACTTTATCTGAGTAGTGGTAATCAAAAAGTGACAGTGCGTTTGTATAGTGGTTTCGAAAATGGTAAAAAAATCATTTTTAGTTTTGAAAAGAAAACACAGTCTATTCCAAACACCTTTGGTAATATCGTATGGCTTAAAGTTGTACGAAATCAACACAATCTGACGGGATATTGTAGTGGAGATGGCAAAGATTGGAAACAGGTAGGTGAGAGTATCAATTTGAGAAATCTTGATAAAACCCAACCAAATTATAATTCATGGGTAGGTACGAGCGTAGGGTTATTTACAGAAAAAAAACCTGCTGACTTTGATTTCTTTGTGTGTAAAGATGGTTTTACTGAACTTCCTGCGGTGGGTTATAGCAATTACTATGGCGTTGAAAAAGTAAAGGTTGGTACAGAAGATGTCGTTACGAATAATTCAAACTTGGGGGGATGGTTTATGCTATCTGGCGTAGAATTAGGAGATAAAAAAAGCAAGGAAGTACAAGTACAGATTTCAGCAAGTGTGACGGGTAAAATAGAGATTTGGTTGGATGATTTAAAAACGGGAAAATTGATAGCGACTATCCCTTTTTCTCCAACGGGTGTCAACAGCTTTAAATATATTAGCCAGAAAATAAAAGGGGTTTCAGGACAACACGATGTGTTTGTGAAATTCCCAACGGGCAATAGTAAAGCATTAAATGTAAAAAACCTTCTATTCAAATAATAATTACGAAAAATAACAGTTAGTTTTTAAAGCAGTAAACGGATATAGTTTACTGCTTTTTTAATTTTAATCGATTCTAATCGTCGAAATAGCATAGATTGCATATCCCTCTATGGGTGGCATGTAGCAAAATTTTCCAAAGAAAGACGGAATCCTATAGCTTGTTTTTTCAAAAATATAAATATTTTTTGCATTGCTCTTTTATTAGAGGCTTTAATCTCCAACGGTATTATCTGCTCTCCTTATTTGCTGCTGAATGGTCACAATTTATTAAAGAATAAGCAAGTAGTTGAAGGTTGCCTAGTCCATATTCTAAACGATAAAGATGTGAATAAACTTTGGGCTACGGAATACAATAAGGGCTTGGAAATAAAAGTATAATTAAATCAAGTTTTCAAGAAAGAACTACCCCAAGAGCAGATAGTTCTTCTGCTATTTCAAGCTAACTTGAAACAGAAGATTTCATTAATCGTAATTATTCCATAAAATATAATACGCTATTTTTGAATATTTCAGAGATAGTGTGTTTTTATTATAAGGCTTTTATTGAAGAATGTACCTATACAAACTTCAATACACATTGTCATCTTTTAGTCTTTTTAATAAAGCATATCTTCTTTATTTACTCTAAACCAATATTATTAAAATAAATGTTAAGCAGATTCAAGCTATGAAAAAAAACATATTTTTTGTTGTATCATTGGTTCTTCTCATGTCTATTCCGAAGACGCTTATTGCCGGAGCTCCCATCATCAGACAAGCCGATGTAATTATTTATGGAGGCACTTCTGCTGCCATAATTGCTGCGGTACAGGTAAAGAAAATGGGTAAATCAGTTATCGTTGTGTCGCCTGATATACATTTAGGAGGTTTGTCGTCTGGAGGTTTAGGATTTACCGACACAGGCAACAAAGAAGTAATAGCTGGTTTAGCACGTGAATTTTACCAACGATTATATCAACATTATCAGGATAATAGTGCTTGGAAATGGCAAAAGAAAGAAGAATATGGCAACAAGGGGCAAGGAACACCTGCCATTGATGGTGCTAACCGAACCATGTGGATATTTGAGCCACATGCAGCCGAGAAAATATTTGAAGATTTAGTAAAAGAAAACAAACTGGTTGTTTATCGGAATGAATGGTTAAATCGTTCACCAACAAGTATAGTAAAGACATCTGGAGGTATTCGATCTTTTCGAACCCTAAGCGGAAAGGTTTATCAGGCAAAAATGTTTATTGATGCTACTTATGAAGGCGACCTGATGGCATTGGCAGGAGTAAAGTATCATATTGGTCGCGAAGCCAACAGTGTTTACGGTGAAAAATGGAATGGCGTTCAACCAGGGGTTTTTCAGCACGGTCATCATTTTAAAACAAAGATTAGTCCCTATAAAATCGCAAATGACCCAAATAGTGGGCTTTTACCAGAAATTTCTTCTGAACCAATAGCAGAATATGGTTCTGGTGACAATAAGATTCAGGCTTATTGTTTCAGGATGTGTTTGAGCAGTAATCCAGCCAATAGAATACCTTTTGCCAAACCAGACGGATACAACCCAGCACGATATGAATTATTGGCAAGAGTTTTTGCTACAGGTTGGCGTGAAACCTTTGATAAATTTGACCTGATTCCCAATCGCAAAACGGATACTAATAATCATGGGCCTTTTAGTACTGATTACATTGGCAAAAATTATGATTATCCAGAAGCAACTTACGAGCGACGCAAACAAATAATTAAGGAACATGAATTATACCAAAAAGGCTTAATGTATTTTTTGCAAAATGATGAAAGTGTCCCTATCGATGTACGGAATAACATGCAAGAATGGGGTTTACCCAAGGATGAATTTAAAGATAATGGCAATTGGCCTCATCAGCTCTATATACGTGAGGCAAGAAGGATGATTGGCGAATTTGTGATGAAAGAAGCAGATGCCTTAGGAAAAACCCAAGTGCCTAAGCCAATCGGAATGGGTTCCTATGCTTTAGATGCTCATAATGCCCAACGCTATGTAACAAAAGATGGCTTTGTTCAAAACGAAGGTGATATAGGCGTGCATCCCGACAAGCCTTACTCTATTGCTTATGGTTCAATCTTACCAAAAGAACAAGAATGCAACAACCTATTAGTGCCTGTTTGTTTATCAAGTAGTCATATTGCTTATGGTTCAATCAGGATGGAGCCTGTTTTTATGATTTTGGGTCAATCAGCAGCAACAGCAGCTGTTCTTGCTATCAATGATAAAACGTCTCCTCAACAGTTATCCTACAATAAACTAAAAGCTGTTCTATTAAAAGATAAACAAAGATTAGAATGGTAAAAACTAAACTAGAAGAAGATAACATAAAACGATTTTTGTTTCTTGAGTTATTATGTTTCTGATGAATTAGGGGCTTTGAATTAATTTAGCATGGTAGTAAGGTGTAAACCATCACATATGAAACTTAAATTTTATGCTCCTCAGTGGGGCAATGTACTTCCTTTTGAAACTTTTTGTCACAACGTAAAGAGAGCAGGATACGACGGTGTAGAAATGGCTTTACCTTTTGATGAAAAAGAAAAAGCTGAAATACTGGCTGCCTTACATGATTTTGACCTTGAGCTTATCGGTCAATATTGGCAATCTCATGAAAAAGATTTAGACGAACATGCTGAGAACTATGAAAAGTATTTGAGAAACCTTATTTCGGCGAAGCCCATTTTCATTAACTGTCAAACTGGAAAAGACTACTTTACTTTTGAACAAAATAAACAGTTATTTGAACTAGCCAGTAGGATTTCTGAGGAAACAGGGGTTACCATTATTCATGAAACTCATCGAGGCAAAAGTCTTTTTGCAGCCCATATTACGCAGGAATATCTAACTCAACTCCCAGCTTTGCGGATTTGTTTAGATATTTCTCATTGGTGCAACGTCCACGAGTCATTATTGGATGATCAGCAGGACGCTGTAGCAAAGGCCATTGCTCATACTAATCATATTCATAGTAGAGTTGGTCATCCAGAAGGTCCACAGGTAAATGACCCACGTGCCCCAGAATGGAAAGAAGTACTACACGCACATTTATCATGGTGGGACAAAGTCGTAGCAATGCATCGACAACAAGGAACACAGCTTACTATCACTACCGAATTTGGCCCTGCTACTTATATGCCCGTACTGCCTTATACACAAATGCCTGTCGCTAATCAATGGGAAATAAATGTATATATGATGAATTTGTTGAAAGAGAGATATAATGCTTAATGGATGATAGATTTATTCGTTTCAATGCTTCTCAAACAATTGACTATATACCCATTTATCTAATTTCAGATTTTTGATAATGGGTTGATGATAAGGCATTTTTGAAAGGTCATTAAACGTATTCCATAGTTTTTGAGAACGATTATTTAATGTAAATACGTTTCTGAACACTTGAATGACTACTTTTTCAAGGGCATGGTATTTCTTTTCGATTTTCAATTTTCTTTCTAGCGATAGCAAATCATAACTCAAGTAATCAAAATTACCTAAACGATGATGAATCAATAAATTCAATATCCTAATTTCAGCATACAATGATGTGCCGAGGTCTTCTTGAAAAGCAGCTAGAATCTCGTTGACATATTGCAGTGCTATGGTATAATCTTTTGTAAAATAGTAAAGCCTAGCCAAAGTATAATAAGCTTTGATTTGAAGCTTGACGGGTACTTGTGCTATGCTTTTTTGAATTTCGCTTAGCTGATTGTTTACCCATGCTAGTCCTTGATGGGTTTGTTCTAAATCGTTATGAAGGTTAACTTGATATGAAAAAATAAGTACTTGTAAATAGTATCTGGTACTTTCATTGAGGGCTGGAATGTTTTGGAGTTTCGCTATAAAAAAAGCCATCTCTTCCCATTTTTCCATGGCTCTTAAATCGGTTAAAATACCTTCAATGCAATAGATGTAATACATTGGGTTGTCTATCCAAAGTGTTTGATGTTGCTCAAATAAATCTATCAACTCATAAAAAATAGCGATACTCCCTTTTGAATTGCCTACTGCTAAAAAGTAAGTGGACTGAAATTGTAAGTGCAACCGTTTTGACTCAAATGTTTTTTGTCTTGCTTGCTGTAAAATCTGACTTTCTTCTAACAGTAAATCATTGAGCTTTTCAATATCCGCCGAACTTCTGACCATCCCATTTTTGAGATACCTAAACCAAAGTATTTCATAAAGCATGGCTTGCTCGTGATGGATATTTTCTTGTTTTAACAAGGCTTTGAATTGTTCCTGCTTACGTATAAGCTCCGTTTCTGTAATGTCAGAAAACTGTAGACTTACCAAGTTTTGTAGTTCTAATTTACTGAGTAGTAAGTAAAAAAGATGTTTATCATGTTTAGCTGAAAGTTGAATGGCTTTGGCTAATCGCTTATTATACAAATCAATATGTCCCTTGTTGAATAGGATTTTACATTCCTGAACCATGTTTAAAAGTTGACTTTCAAGCGAATTTTCTTCTTCAAATAATCTCAGACTTTTTAAAATATTGGCATACAAATACTTTCTTGCGGGTTCTATAGATTTTGATGTGAGTTCATTTGCTACTCTTTGAGTTGCTTCTTCCTCAAAATTTGAACAACTATCCAGAATATCATAAAGTTGCATAAAAGTTTTAGACCCTTCCTGTATTTGTGTCGTTAACCTGAAATACCTCTTCTCTGCTTTTGATAAGGATTGTATTAATTTATGTAAAAGTAAGAGTTCAGATTTAGCCATATTTATAT
>NZ_JBWKYN010000032.1:0-40248 GCF_059423785.1 Arcicella sp. GW458-12-2-14-TSB2
GTTTAACACTTTGTTATAATTATAATAATTTTCACATTTATTTTAACATCATTTTAAAACAAAACTATTAAAGCTAATATGAAAAAATTACTTTTCGTTTTCGCATTGGTATTTGTTGCTTCTTTTGCTAATGCTCAAGGAGTGATTAAATTCAAATCAGAATCTCATGATTTTGGTAAAATAGAAGAAGGCGTTGTAGCTACTCACGTTTTTGAATTTACAAATACAGGTACTGCTCCAGTTGTTATTTCTAATGCCTCTCCTTCATGCGGTTGTACAACACCAGACTGGACTAAAGAGCCTGTAATGCCTGGTAAAACTGGTAAGGTGACAGCAGCATTTAGCTCGGCTGGCAAAAGTGGTGTTTTTCAAAAAACAGTTACTGTCATTAGTAATGCAGAGACTCCTCAAATAGTATTATCATTCAAAGGCGAAGTAATTCCAAAAGGAACTCCTGCTGAAGTTGCTACTCCTGTAGCACCTGCAAAAGCTCCAGCCAAAAAGAAATCGACAAAATAAGATTTTCTAAAATTTTAGAAAAAAGGCGTAGACAGCAATGTTTACGCCTTTTTTGTTTTTTAAGTGCTTTAATAAATCCAAAACGTTATTGCTTGCGTAAATCTGTTTAGAAATGTTTAGAAACAATAACTTAAACAACCGCCAGTTAAAATGAAAAAGTTAATATTAGTATTAGGAATAGCTTATTGTAGTGCTACCGCATTCACATCAAAAGCTCAAAATGTTACTGTAGGTCAAGAGGCAATGTTACCCGCCAAGAACATTGTTCAAAATGCAGTTAATTCTAAAGTCCATACTACTTTAGTAGCCGCAGTAAAAGCAGCCGATTTAGTAGGTACTCTTCAAACGAAAGGACCCTTCACAGTTTTTGCTCCTGTAAACGACGCTTTTGAAGATTTACCTGCGGGAACAGTAGAAAATTTATTAAAACCAGAGAACAAAGCAACCTTAGTGAAAGTTTTAACGTACCATGTTATAGCGGGCAAGTTAGACTTCAATGCAATCGCAAAAGCTATTAAGGCCGGCAACGGAACTGCTACATTAAACACTGTGAGTGGTGGCAAATTATATGCAATGATGAATGGGTCTCATAATATCATGTTAAAAGATGAAAATGGAGGCACTTCAAACATTAGTACATATGATGTTTATCAGTCGAATGGTGTAATTCATGTGTTAGATGCCGTAGTATTACCCAAAATGTAATCCCTTATCTAAAAGGTATGAAGTTAGTTATGAATACTTTCTTCACGCCTAATAGACAGGTGTGGTTTAATAATGGGTAATGTACAAAGGGCTTTCTTTTTGGAAGTCCTTTGTTTTCAAAATGCTTATTTCTCTTCACTCGTCTTCCCAATTATCCACGCTACCTTTCTAATTATTTAAGTAAGCGTAAAACAGTAATGTATTATTGTCTCGTAACATTTTCATATATTTCATATAAATGAATGATTATTAAACCATTAGATTAATTTTATAAACACACATTGTTTCAATCATAGAATATTGGAATAATCCCATTATCTTTATTAAGCCCTTTTACAAGAAGGTAAAGTATGAAAAAACTTCCTTAAACATAACTACTATTTTGTTGTTACATTAAGAGAAGTTATTCTTCACATCATCTTACATTCATTGAGAAGCAAACACTCATGTCTAAACGCAAAACCATTATAGCTGAAGAAGCGCTCGTTGCCTTACTGCAAAGTCAGGATGAGCGAGGATTCTCCATCTTGTATGATAATTACTCATCAGCACTTTACGGCGTTATTCTGAAGATAGTTCGCTCAGAAGAGGTAGCCGCTGACGTCATGCAAGACACCTTTGTGAAGATTTGGCGAAATATTGAAGCTTATAATCGTACCAAAGGAACATTATTTACATGGATTCTGAATGTGGCTAGAAATACAGCCATTGATAGAATTCGTTCACAAGAATTCCAAAATTCGCAGAAAAACCACGATATTGACGAACATGTAAATGTCATCGATAACCAAGGGGGAAGTCAATTTGATATTGATGCTATTGGGGTAAAGAAGGTAGTAGAATACCTAAAGCCTGAGCATCAACAAATTATTGATTTACTTTATTTCAAAGGGTATACTCAAGCCGAGGTTGCTGAAGAATTCGGTATTCCGTTGGGAACCGTTAAAACAAGAGTAAAATCTGCCATTACACAACTAAGGCAGTATTTTGTTCAATTTGGATTGATATTCCTTACTGGATTTTTTGATTTGTAATTGAACGATTTAATGATTGCTCAACACAAGTCAATCAGAAATCAATCTTTCACAGAAATCAACCACGATCAACATTTATAAAAATGAACATTCAAGAATACATAGAATCGGGTATTTTGGAAAGCTACTTACTAGGAGTTACCAGCCCTGCGGAATCCGCGGAGGTAGAACGCCTCGTGGAAGAGTATCCCGCCCTTCAGATGGAACTGATGGCCTTACAGGGTACGCTTGAAAATTATGCTCTTCAATTTGAACAAGAACCTCCTGCTACTCTTAAGAATAGAGTAATGGAAGCCCTTACGATAGAACAAACTAACACTGAAAATACTGGGAAACAGTCCCTTGAATTACCATTGCCTAAAGAATCTGAAAGTAATATTAAGCCCTTGAGGACTTATAATACTTGGCAAATGGCAGCATCATGGGTGCTTTTAGCCCTAAGTATTGCAGGCAATGTTTGGTTCTTTACTAATTGGCGAAATTCTGAAGAGAAAGTCCTTGCTTTAGAGTCTCAGAATCAAATTTTAGCGCATGAAGGGCAAACCTTAAAAGCTAATTATCAAGAAGAAGTAGCGATTTTGCGAAGTCCTCATGTAAAAATTGTTCCCTTAGCAGGTCAGAAAGATTTTCCAACTGCTAGCGCTGTGGTATATTTTGACCAAACGAGAGAATCGGTATATTTATCTGAGCTCAATTTACCAACCGCACCTGCTGGAAAACAATATCAGCTTTGGGCTATTGTTGACGGCAAACCTGTTGATGCAGGGATGATTGATGGGAATTCAATATTGTTAAAAATGAGGTCATTCTCGACTGCCGCAGCCTTTGCGATTTCATTGGAGAACACTGGCGGTAGTACTACTGAGGCAGGGCCTAAAGGAGCTATTTATGTAATGGGAGCTGTTTAGAGTTGTGAGTGAGGAATGCTCCGCCGTTGTGATTGGGAGCGGTCTTCCGCTGACGTTTAAATATTTATATACACTACTTAATTATCAATAAAAAAAGCCTAAAAGTGTTTAAAATTCACTTTTAGGCTTTTTTATATATTTATTTTTCATCGAACTAATTAATACCTGATACCCGAAATCCGATACCTGAACGCCTTATATTATTCCTCTCGATTTAAGTT
The DNA here is from genome assembly GCF_059423785.1 of Arcicella sp. GW458-12-2-14-TSB2. Classification (NCBI taxonomy): domain Bacteria; kingdom Pseudomonadati; phylum Bacteroidota; class Cytophagia; order Cytophagales; family Flectobacillaceae; genus Arcicella; species Arcicella sp. GW458-12-2-14-TSB2. Next base: position 3,388 of record NZ_JBWKYN010000032.1, read on the forward strand.
CAAGGTATTTATTTACAGTATTTACCGTGAGGTTTTGAGGAGGCGTTAATAATGCCTGAATACCATACTGACCTAATTCACGGACTATTTGCTGTTTTTCGTAAAAGTATTTCTCCGCAATCGTTTTATGATATATTTCTTCGGTTGTTACTGCTGGCTTATCCAACAATGTTTTTAGCTCTGTATTTTCGAAAAAGATAACCATTAACAAGTGGTCTTTGGCAAGTTTTCTAAAATAAGGCAATTGTCTTCGCATAGATGTTACCGTTTCAAAATTAGTGTACAACAATAGTAAACTTCGCTGGCGAATATGGGTTTTAGCGTAAATATATAAAGCTTCATAGTCGGTTTCCAGAAACCTTGTTTTTTGTTTATACAGTAATTCCAAGATTTTAGTCATCTGTCCACCTCTTTTATCTGCCGCTAAAATCTGTCCAATTCTATCTGAAAAAGTAATTACGCCCGCCTTATCTTGTTTGTTAATGGCAATGTTTGATAAAATCAGCGTTGCATTAATGGCGTAGTCTAACAACGATAGGCCATCAAAGGGCATTTGCATTACCCTTCCTTTATCTATCAAGCAATATACGTTCTGTGATTTTTCTTCTTGGTAAGCATTCACCATTATATCGTTCCGACGAGCCGTAGCTTTCCAATTGATATTTCGTATATCATCTCCCTGAACATATTGTCTGATTTGTTCAAATTCTTGACTTTGACCAATTCTACGGATTTTTTTGATACCTAATTCAGTAAGCCTATTGGATATCGCCATTAATTCATAAGCCCGCATTTGTAGAAAAGAAGGATATACAGCCACCATTTTTTCATTAGAAAACTGATACCGACGCTTTAATAAACGGATAGGGCTTTTTACATATACATTCACCGCACCAAAACTATACTCTCCTCTTTTGGTCGGGCGTAGTTGATATTCAATAATTTGCTTTTCCGACGATTTTAAAGTCGTGTTAAATAGTAAATCTCGTTTCTGAAATTGAAAAGGAATTTCATCGATTATTTCCAGTAAGATTGAAAAGCTATAACGGTTTTCGATAAAAATAGCAATTGGGTTTTCATCGCCATTTGAAAGCCTCTCAGGAACATTTCTTTCGCAGAGAATCCCTTTCTTAGTTTTATATAAAATAATGCCATCCACTAAAAGCATTAATATCAACACCATAAAAAACAGCTGTGTAATACCCAATAAGAAAGGGAATACAAAAGCCAATACAAACAAGAAGACAATCCCGACAATAAAGTAATATACTACTTTAGCAATATACAAGGACTTGAAAAAATGTATCATATTTGTTTCACGGGATGATTAGCGGGTGCTTTTTTTAACGTATCAACAGGTGTTAGCTTAGGAGAATTTACGGCCTTACGTCTATCTTCTAGTTCTATTTTTACCTCTTCATAAATATTTTTAAAAACCTTGGGGTTTAATATATAATACTTTAAGCTAACATTAAACGTTGCAGTATCAGTTTGGTGTTTTTTCATGACCTTCCAACGTAGGCGTTGATACACCAACAAAGAAGAGTCTTGGCTACCCAAGTGCATATTATTTACACTAGCCTCGGCTTCGTGGATGTCAGCCAAGATTTTTGCCATCTTATCTTGTTCAATCAAGTTTGCGGGCTTATCTTCCGAACCGCAAGCTATCAACAAAGTTGCTATCAACAGAATTATTAATCTCATATTTCAAATTTACAGGGAATTTGGCTAGTTTTAAACTTGTAAAAGTTTTTTAAGTAAAATTATGAAATGATTTTTGTTTGAAGTAGCCTTCAACGAATGTAATAATAAATGACTCCCAACGAATTTTTAGCCAAGCTTTATAAATATGAAATTAAAATCCGCAAGGCTGTTACTTCACAGATGCGGGGAAATTTTCATTCTATCTTCAAAGGCTCTGGTCTAGAATTTAGCGATTTACGACAATATCAATACGGCGATGATGTTCGCTTGATTGACTGGAATACTTCTGCCAAAGGGCATGGGACGTATGTTAAAATCTTTAAAGAGGAAAAAGAACAATCTGTTTTTTTTGTAGTTGATGTAAGTGCCTCGCAAGATGTAGGCCGAACCGACCGTTCTAAATTAGATACAACGAAAGAGATTTGTGGGGTATTGGCACTATCAGCCATTAAAGAGGCAAGCCATGTGGGGCTATTGTGTTTTTCTGACCAAAAAGAAAAGTATATCAAACCTGCCAATACGCTAAAACATGGTTATCAAACGATACTGGAATTATTTAAGCTAAAAACAGAATCTACAGGAACGAATCTAAAAAAGATGATTTTGTTTACGCTGAATGTATTAAAACGGAGAAGTTTGGTCATTTTAGTGTCTGATTTTATTGATACTGGTTATGAAGAAAACCTCAAAGCGTTGGCGCGTAAACACGATTTAATCGTTATTCATTTATACGACCAGCGAGAAACCAATTTACCTCGTTTGGGTATTATTCCAGTGTATGATACTGAAACACGTAAAACGATATGGGTAAATGCTTCGTCAAGTTGGTTTAGAAATCGGATGAAAATACTTTTCGATAAAAACTCTCAACAAGTAGAACAGGTGTGTAAACAACATAGAGCCAATTATTTAGCCATTGATGCTTCCGAAAATTATGTACCTAAACTAATAAAATTATTCAAAGTAAGAAAGTAGATTATACAAACCCATTGGTTGTAAAACTCAGTATGAACCCTTTTTTAATGAAGCATTCAAACATTAACTTCACAGATTCATTAAAAGAAACATCAAAGATTACTGTTGCCTGCAAAGTTTTCAAAACTTTACAGGTGTTTCAGCATAGGTTCAATTTTGGTATTAATGCTATTAAGTTTTATATCCTACATCTTAAATCCTATGGCTTAACATCCAAACCTTACTCAAAGGCTAGTGTCTTGCGTCTTGTATCTTACGTCTTGTATCTTATATGCTGTCTTCCAATCACTCATACAAATGCTCAGAATACTTACTGGAAATTGCCTCGAGGGAAATTCATGAGTGAGAGTTTGAAAGTAGGTTTGCCCATAAAATATGCATTGAGTTATCGACACAAGCCAACGGCGGATGTTTTCTTTCCAGATTCTACGTTCAATTATGCCCCCTTTGAATTAGTTTCTCGAGAATACTTTCCAACCATTACGGACGAAAAAGGTAGTCTAGATAGTGCTATTTATACCCTCATTTCGTTTGAAGTAACCCCTGTACAAGAACTTAGCTTACCTATTTTTGTAAAAGAACAACTGGACTGTACGAGTGTATTTGCTCCTATGGATTACGTTCGCTTGAAAGGTACAATTGCTGAAAGCGGACAAATGGATACGCTATCCTTAAAAAAGGATACTAATGTTATCCTTTTATCGCAACAGCCTAACTATCCCTTAATATTTCTATTTATTATTGGGCTAAGTTTTTTAGGTGTTCTGACGTTTTGGTTTTTTGGTACTCCTATCAAAAGACAGATTAAACTCTTTCAATTCAAGCGACGATATGATGAGTATCAAAGAAGTTTTCAAAGGTTGAGCAGGGCTACTGACGACCAGAAAAAAGGACTAGAAAATGTAGAAAAAGCGGTAATCCTCTGGAAAAAATATGTGGAACGCCTAGAAAGTAAGCCCTTTACTACTTTTACGACGAAAGAGATTCTAGATAATTTACAAGACATTCGTTTGTCGGAGGCACTCAGAGAAATTGATGCTACAGTGTATGGAGGTATTTATTCAAAAAAAACAGCCTCTTCATTGGATATTCTTCAAGAACTGGCAGAGACTCTTTATCGAAAACATCGAAAAGTTCTGGTGCAAAGTTCTTAACTTGAACGAATTACATTTTTATGCAAGATTGGTTTTCAAAATATTGGTTTTTACCCTCTACCCTTTTAGGTTTTGATTGGGCACACCCTTTTTTTCTGTATGGATTGGCCGTTATTCCATTGCTTTTTCTACTGAGGAGTTGGCTTCGTGGCGGTGCTATCCAAAAATTAAACATTTCTTTCCCTGCTAACGATATTCAATCTAACTGGATAAGTTATTTACGTTTTATTCCTGCCATTTTTTTAATATTATCTATTGCTACGATGCTCTTGGCGTTGGCTCGTCCACAAAAAGTTATTTCCGAAACTGAAGAATTTTCAGAAGGTATCGATATTATGCTTGCATTGGATATTTCTAAATCAATGGATAGCAAAGATATTCCGCCATCCAGACTAGCAGTGGCCAAAAAAGTAGCCAAAAAGTTTATTGCAGGCAGATTACATGATAGAATTGGTATGGTAATTTTTTCGGGTGAGCCTTACTCCTTATGCCCCCTAACAACAGACTATGAAATGTTGGATGAATATGTAGATGAAATTTCGTCGCAACTTATCCAAACCTCAGGTACAGCCATCGGAAATGCCTTAGGAATGTGCATCAATCGTTTGAGAGAAATAGAATCAAAAAGTAAAGTTGCCATCCTTATTTCTGACGGTGATAATACATCTGGTAATCTAGACCCTGTAACCTCCGCCTTACTAGCCAAGGCCTTTAGCATTCGTGTGTACACTATTGCTGTAGGAAGTAATAAAAATGAAACCGAAAAAGTAGATGAAGGTACGCTTCGTGAAATTGCGAAAGTAAGTGAAGGCAAATTCTTTAGGGCAAAAGATGCGAAGTCGTTAGAAACAATTTTTGAAGAAATTAACCTTTTAGAAAAGGTAGAAATAAAACAAAATAAAATGCGAAATGTACGTGATTTTTATCATGCTTATTTGCGTTGGTCTATTGCATTTTTACTTTTATCATTCGCTTTCAAAAACACCTTTATGGGCAATATTCTAGAAGATTAAAATAATTCAGTATTATTTCATTCATTCCCCTGCAATAAAATCCAACAAAAACTATAATAAATCTAAAAAATCATATTTAAACACCATCTCGCTTAGATTTAATAATTCCTTAACATTCCGATAACTAAGTATTTATACCTTTGTGGCGAAATTACCAATATGAAAAACCACGATACTTGAAAACTTACTTAATAACCCAAAGTTTCTGTAAATTTTCAAGTTAACATTAGAGCAATTCTTTGCTCTTCAAATCAATAAAATAATGTTCGGATTAGACACGTCTCTATTCATTTTACTTTTCCTGTGTTTGTTTTTGGCTTGTGCTTTTGAGTTTGTCAATGGCTTTCACGATACAGCCAATGCTGTAGCTACAGTAATCTACACCAATTCGTTAAAACCAACACAAGCAGTAGTTTGGTCTGGTTTAATGAATTTCTTAGGCTTACTTACTGGCGGTGTGGGTGTTACTATGTCAATTATCGGTTTGCTTCCCACAGAGCTACTCATCGACCCCAACGTCTATCACTCTATGGCAACTGCCTTAGCGATGTTGATTACTGCCATTCTTTGGAACTTAGGAACTTGGTATTTTGGCATTCCTGCTTCTTCTTCGCATACTTTAATTGGTTCTATCATTGGTATTGGTGTTGGTTATGCACTGCTTCCTGAAAATAAGGCCGGTTTAGAAACAGTTAACTGGGACAAAGCTATTGAAATTGGTAGAGCCCTTTTATTATCTCCATTATTTGGTTTTGCAGTGGCTATTGTATTGATGTACCTTATGAAGAAAGGTATTTCTAACAAAGATATTTTCAAAGAGCCTAAAAAAGATACTCCTCCACCAATGTGGATTCGTGCTATATTATTTACTACTTGTACATTAGTAAGTTTCTTCCACGGTCGTAACGACGGACAAAAAGGTATTGGTTTGGTAATGATGATTTTGATTGCTTTCTTACCAGGATATTTTGCGATTAATACAGATGTTGATCCTTTTAAACTACATGCTGAAGTAAATACTGTACAGCAGATAGTTATTAAAATAGATACAACAAAATTATCGGCTACTGAAAAAGAAGGATACCACAAAATCATTAAAGCTACGAATGGCTTAATTGTTATTTTGGATGATAAAACCCTTACAAACGATAATCTATCTGTTGATAAAAAATTAGAGATTCGTAAAGATGTTCTTTCTATCAACAAATATTCTAAAAAATTGACTGAAAGTGATGCTGTTACGCTGAGCAAAGACGATAGAGATGCTTTGAAAAAAGCTACTGCTGGTTCGGCTCCTGCATTCTTCACATTTGGTACTTCTTCAAGTGGCTTATCTTCTTTAACAGATTTTGCTCCTACTTGGGTAATGTGGATGATTGCTCTTTCATTAGGACTAGGAACAATGATTGGCTGGAAACGTATTGTAGTAACTGTAGGTGAAAAAATCGGGAAACAACATTTGTCTTATGCACAAGGTGCTTCTGCTGAATTAGTTGCTTCGTTTACTATTGCCTTATCTACTTTATATAAATGGCCTGTATCTACCACACACGTACTTTCTTCGGGTATTGCAGGTTCAATGGTGGCATCAAAAGGTATTAAAAACCTACAAGGTGGCACGGTAAAAAGCATCGTAATGGCTTGGGTACTTACATTACCTGTTACCATTTTGGTTTCTGCCACAATATTTTATTTACTACGTACTTTGATTGGATAATTCAATCATATAAAAGTCATGTGAGAGGACGTTGTTCTATCACATGACTTTTAAGTATTATAGCATTTCGATTACCCCAACTACCAATATAGAAAATCCTAATGAAAAACTTTTTATTGTCGGCAATCCTATTGCTGACCATGTTAAACACATCCTTTTCCCAAAGTCCAAGGCAGTATTATCATATCTCGAATGGTTGGACAGACATCAATATCTCGGGAAAAATAGCTGGGAAATTTACTTGGCAATTAGAAAATCAACATCGCCGTGAAGATATGCAGGGTGACTACAATGCTGCTACCACCACAGGAAACCCTTACAACAACCTCAATCAACACGTTTTCCGTCCTTGGGTACATTATCAGTTTAACCCTAATGTTCGTTTTTCATTGATGCCTTTGGGCTGGATTGGCTCTAATCGTTTCGCAGAAGGTGCCCCTTCGGCTTTCTTTTCTGAAATCCGTGTCTCACCGCAAGTAATGTTAACACAAAATCTGGGAAGAGTACGCATTGATCATAGGCTACGATATGAATTCCGTTGGTTCGGAAAAAATCAGGCAGTTAATGATAAAAGCTTTATTTATGGTGGCGATTTCTCAACGACTACTTATAAAGAGCGTTTTCGCTATCAGATAAAAGTAACTGTGCCGATAAATCATGCTAAAATGGATGATAAAACATTATATGCACAGACTTATAATGAATTGTTTATCAATACAGGAGAGCAAGTAGGTAATACTAATTTATTAGACCAAAACCGTGTATTAATCGGACTTGGTTATAAATTCAATAAGTTTTTAGCTATTGAAGCAGGTTACATGCAACAAACGATATTTAAGTTTAATAATAGTGCGAAGAATAATGTTGATGTCAATAATATTCTTCAACTAAATTTAGCTGTGAGTAATTTTGAGCAATTGTTCAAGAAGTAATGAAATATGAGTCATTTTTAATATAAAATCATCAAAAAAGCGGTCGAAAAACTAATTTTGACCGCTTTTTTGATGATTTTATACGTTACTATATTAAGCTCTTTTTAGTTCAAATACTGTAATTTCTGGAGGCATCCCTACTCTACCTGGATAACCAATATAACCATATCCACGGTTTACATACAATTGTTGGTCTCCTTCTTGATATAATCCTCCCCATTGTTTATAAACATACTGTGCGGGCGTCCAAGTTTGTCCTGCCACTGTAATCCCGAATTGAGTACCGTGCGTATGTCCAGAGAACATCACATCAATATCTTTATACTTTGTGTTTACTTCTTTATCCCAGTGGGTTGGGTCGTGGGATAGCAATAGTTTTACAGGTGCTTCTTCCGTGCCTTTTACTGCTTTTGATAAATTACCATAAGTATGAAAACGATTTTGTCCACTGATATTTTGTACGCCAATAATCGCTAATTTTTCACCGCCTTGCTCAATAAATCTATTTTCGTCCATCAGCAAATCGTAGCCTAATACTTTATGAGCATGCATTAAATCTTGCAGGTTTTTTTGTTTAGCCTTAAAATCTTGCCCCCAATTTACATAATCTGCATAATCATGATTTCCCAAGGTACTATAAACCCCCAAGGGTGCTTTTACTTTATTGAAAATATCAATATACTCCTGCACTTCACTGGCAAGGTTATTCACCAAATCGCCTGTAAAGAAAACTACATCAGGTTTTTCTTTCATCAACATCTCCACGCCACCTTTTACAGCTACCCGATTAAAAAAAGAACCTGAGTGTATATCTGAAATTTGTGCTATCGTCATACCATCAAACTCCTTTGGTAAGTTTTTCAACGCTAGCTTTACTCTTCTTATTCTATAATCATGTGCGCCAGAGATAATACCCCATGTTAGTGCTAATGCAGGAACTGTGCCCGCAATAACAGCAGTCTTCATTAAAAATTCACTCCTAGTAATAGGCGTATTTAATACAGAAGGGGTATCGGTTGTGGTAGTAGTAGGAGTAGCTTCTGAAGAACCTGTAAATTTAGAAATCACCAAACGGAATAATCTAATGATATCATCAATCAATAAAAATAGTACTACAAAAATTTTAGAAATATAACTGATAAAAACACCTACCATAATAATGGTTCTAAGGTTTTTACCTAGCCATTCGGGCGGTGTAAAATTATAAAGCCACAATCCCAACATGCTGATAGCAGTAAATGCCCAAAAAACATATTTAACAATGTTCTGAGTATTAGCGGAGGTATTTTGAACGGAAACTTTTACGGCTTGCCAAACATACCAATCAATCAACAAGAGAATCATTGATAAAATTGGAATAATAATTAATTTATTCATTGAAGTAAGGGCTATTATATAACAATAACAGAAAGAGTATTAAATGATTGAAACAGGGTGATGTTCACCTCTAAGCTAAACGATATTCGGTAAGCCTAGGTTCTGGACGGCATTATTTTTATGATAAACGGTAATTTTCTACCCTATTATTTACTTTTTCCTATATAATCTTTGGTAAGCTTGTGGTTTCATCTGCATCAATGATTTGAACGATCGATTGAAATGTGAAAGATTATTAAAGCCACTTTCAAAAGCCACTTGCGATATACTTAGTTTTTCGCCTGCTAATAGTTTACAGGCGTGCCCTATTCTCAGTTCCTGTAAAAACTGAAAATATGTTTTGCGGGTATGGGTTTTAAAATATCGGCAAAATGAATTTACACTGATATTAGCCACCTCAGCTACTTCTTCTAAAGTAATTTCGCGGGCAAAGTTGTTCAATGAAAAAGAATAAATCATATCTATTCTCCTTGTGTTATATTCATCCAACGAAACGTTAAATTCTGTTTTTGATAAATCTACTACATCTTCTGCATTAGCTATATAGCTTAGAATACTTAGTAACTGAATTACTTTATCTATGCCAGTGGTGTTTAACATTTCTTCCATCAAAACGCCTACCTTTTCACGTGCCCCTCCGCCAATGAGCAATCCCTTTTTGGCCTTTTGAAATAATTCGTTTAATAATATCGATTCTGGTATTTTCATGAACCCATCACCCCAAAAATTGGGGTTGAAGTGAATCACGATTGAACGAGACATTAAAGTAGAATTTTGTTCAAAATAATGTGGGTCACTTCTAAAAAAGTGAGGTACATTAGGACCAATGATTATCAAATCGTTTTCACGGAAACTTCTTACACCATTCCCTACTAAAAGTGTTCCAGTTCCTTCAAAAATATATACTATTTCAATTTCAGGGTGATAATGCCAATGATTATAAAAATAGGGAACAAAATCCTTGTTAACATTGAATGATTGCTCGGGCATTACCTGAACTTTTCTAAATAATGGCTTCATGGTATGTAAATTATTACCGAATCACGGTGTCGCTCAAAATTAATGCTAATATAGTATCAAAATGTACTAATAACGGAAAAGTTTATGTAAGAAAAAAACGTTCACTTTGTAATGAAGTTTTTTTATAATTTATTGTAATAAAAATAGATTTAAAGATGATTAAGCGTCCGCATTACGATAATTTCGAGCTTTGGCAAAGATTTAAGAAAGGAGACCAGCAGGCTTTTCACTTGATTTATAAATTAAATCATAAAATTTTAGTCAATTATGGTAGTAAAATAACACAAGACATAGAGCTTGTGAGAGACACCGTACAGGATTTATTCGTAAACTTATGGCTTAGAAAACATAATCTTGCTGATACTGATAATATTGAACCTTATTTAAAAACTTCATTGCGTCATGATTTGGTCAGGAAAATTACTGAATCAAGAACTGGCGTTCCTTTTGATAATATTTCAGAGCTTGCCCATCAGTTGGAGAAGTATCATTTTTCTTATATTCATGAAAATGAAGAGCGAGAAGAGATGTTTATTAAACTTGAAAAAGCACTGTTATCGTTGCCAACCAGAGTCTCACAGGCTTTAAAGATGCGCTATTTTGATAAAATGGGTAATCAAGAAATTGCTACTAAAATGTCGATTAACTATCAGTCTGTTAATAACAATATTCACAGAGGCGTAGAAACCTTAAGAATTGCCATGACTCAGTAATATACTACTTGTCTATTTATTTTAAAGTATTACTAAAAATAGTAGATAGATACGTTATTTCAGAATATTTACCCCTTTTCCCTCTTATCTTTCATTTAAAGCCTACGTTATCCTTTCTTATTATATATTTAATATTTAGGTTGTTTTTTCATCTCTATTATTTTTCAAACAACTCCAAAATACCTCACTAATTGAATATCCACGCTTTTTATCTTCTTAACCTTTGATAATACGTGTATAGACACATATATTTGTGATGTAAATAACTAATCACAATTTACCCACTTAATTTTTATAGAGATATTTATACTGTTTTAGTATAGATTCAAGACTCCTGAAGGATAATCTTTAATGTATTACAAACTAAAGTGGCGGCTTTAATTTGTAAGCAAGGATAAAGATTAATAACAGGAGTTTTTTTTATTCCTTTGTTCCTATCAATTCTTGCCCTTGAACAATTACTTTCACTCCTGATATCAATCCGCCCGTGCGAACAAATATAATTTGAGCACCAAAGTTACCTTCTTCAAATTCATCATCTTTCTTTTTAATTAGCTTAGTCTCTGGATAATCTGCCGCTTGTCCATACAATTCGCCTGCTTTAAAGAACACTTTCATTTTTGGCACATAAGGATTATCAGCCATTTTATAGCTACCATAGTAATCTTTATATTCCAAAGAATCACTTTGAGCTACACTCATACTTGGGCAATTTGATGTGGTAGTTTCTTTTTGAAGGGCAAAGGTTGAAATTGAGATAAAAGTTAAAAGAGTTGCGAAAACAATTGTTTTTTTCATGATTGAATAATTTTCTTGTTAAGTTAAAAATGAAGCAATTAGGTACTGATAATAAACATTTGTTAAGTTAATAGTTTTTTCAAATTTAATCTAAAAATTGTGCCAAATTTGGTATGCAAGCATAATGTTTTTATTAAATTCGTAATATATTTTAAAGCAATCATTAAAACATTATCACAAATGAATGTAGCCTATATATATGATGCCGTTCGGACACCCCGTGGACGAGGGAAATCGGATGGTTCATTGCACGATATTCAGCCTGTTCAGCTCGCTCAACAAGTATTGCAACAACTCCGAGAGCGTAATCATTTAGATACTACATTGGTAGATGATGTTATTCTGGGTTGTGTTACCCCTATTGGCGAACAAGGAGCAGATATTGCCCGTACAGCGGTATTGGCTGCTGGTTATGACCAACGAGTGGCAGGTGTACAAATCAATCGTTTTTGTTCTTCAGGACTAGAGGCTGTGAACATGGCGGCAGCCTATGTGATGTCTGGTCAACAAGAATTAATTATTGCAGGAGGAATCGAGTCTATGTCTCGTGTAGCAATGGGTTCTGATGGTGGGGCGATGATGATGAATCCTCAATTGATTGCCGACCATAAATTTGTTCCTCAAGGTATTTCAGCAGATTTAATTGCTACTAAATATGGCTATACTCGCGAAGCACTAGATGCTTATGCGGTAGAATCACAAAGACGAGCGGGTATCGCACATCAAAATAATCGTTTTGCTAAATCGATGTTCGCCGTTAAAGACGACATCGGACAAGAAGTATTGACTTATGATGAAGGTATGCGCCCACAAACTTCTTTAGCTTCACTCTCAACATTAAAACCTGCTTTTGAAATGATTGGTCAAATGGGCTTAGACCATCTGGCTTTGATGAAATATCCTGAACTCAATGAAATCAAACATTTGCACCATGCGGATAATTCATCTCAGATTGTAGACGGCTCGGCAGGCATACTGATTGGCAGTAAAGCGATGGGAGAAAAACTAGGCATTAAACCGAGGGCAAAGATTACCGCTTTTGGTGTTTGTGGTTCTGAACCAACCATTATGCTAACAGGTCCTATTCCTGCAACACAAAAAGTATTAAAACGCAATGGCATGAATATCAGCGACATTGATTTATTTGAAGTCAATGAAGCTTTTGCTGCTATCCCGATGCTATACATGGATATACTAAACATAGACCCTTCCAAAGTAAATGTGAATGGTGGAGCAATCGCATTAGGACATCCACTTGGTGCTACAGGAGCCATTATCTTAATGACTCTTTTGGATGAATTAGAACGAACAGACAAAAATGTAGGGCTGGCTAGTTTATGTATAGGTGGAGGAATGGGCATTGCAACTGTTATTGAGAGGACTTGAGGACTGGAAGATTTGGTGGACTGTAGGACTAGAAGACTTGATGAGTAGAAGTATTAAAACCCTCTACTCATCAAGTCAGTAGTCTAAAAAGTCATAAAATCCTAAAGTCCTAAAGTCTCAAAATCCTAAAGTCCTCAAGTCTCAAAATCTTCAAGTCCTAAAAAAGAAATGATCTCATACAATATCTTACATAACGTTGCTATTTTAAGCATTAATGTTGCTAATCAGCCGATGAATGTGCTGAATGATGAATCTATTCCAGCTCTTTCAGAGGTACTAGATAAAGCTTATGCTGACTCAGCCGTAAAAGGTATCATCATTACGTCAGAACGTCCAGAGTTTATAGCAGGAGCTGATTTACGGATGATTCTTAATAATAATGGCAAAGCCCCCGCAGAATTACTAAAGCTTTCATTATCCTTGAATGCCATTTTTAGGAAAATGGAAACCAATGGGAAGCCTATAGTTGCAGCCATTAATGGCACAGCTTTGGGAGGTGGTTATGAAGTCTGTTTGGCTTGTCATTATAGAGTAGCACTTAATAATCCGAAGGCAGTAATTGGTTTGCCCGAAGTAACTATCGGTTTATTACCGGGAGGTGGTGGCACACAGCGTTTACCTAGAATGATAGGTATTGAAGCGGCGGCTACACTTTTATTAGAAGGGAAAAAGGTATCACCAAAAGATGCCCTTGCCTTAGGATTGGTTAACGAATTGGTAGATTCGCATGAAGAGATGATGGATAAAGCTTTTGCTTGGATTAATGCCAACCCTAATGCTCTGCAACCTTGGGATGAAATCAATCGGAAAACAGGGAAAATACAAGCCAGAGAAAACTATAAGATTCCGGGAGGAAATATATTGAGCCCTAAAGGCGCGCAACTAATGATGGCAGGCACAGCCATGACGATGAACAAAACTAATGGCAATTATCCTTCACCCATTGCGATAATGTCGTGCGTATATGAAGGGCTACTGGTAAATATTGATAAAGGACTTGTCATTGAGGCACGTCATTTTGTAAAAGTGGCGAACTCGTCGGTAGCAAAAAATCTGATTCGCACCATGTTTTTTGGACTGAATGAAACCAATAAGGGAGTAAGCAGACCAAAAAATATTGAAAAAACAGAAGTAAAAAGATTAGGTATTATAGGGGCAGGAATGATGGGGTCAGGCATTGCCTATGTGGCTGCCTTGGCAGGAATTCAAGTAGTGCTGAAAGACGTTTCACTGGAAGTAGCCGAAAAAGGCAAAAACTATACTAAAAACCTCCTTGAAAAGGCCATTGTCAAAGGCAAAATGGATGCTATAAAAGCAACTAATATTCTGAGTTTGATAAAAATATCTGACAATTATGCTGACCTCTCAGGAGCAGATTTAATCATAGAAGCGGTTTTTGAAAACCCCGAGTTGAAGGCAGACGTTTCAAAAAAAGCAGAAAGTTTCTTGAAAAAAGAAGGCGGTATTTTCGCTTCTAATACCTCCACCCTCCCTATCTCTGATTTAGCCAAAGCAGTAAATCGACCTGATAATTTCATTGGAATTCACTTTTTTTCGCCTGTTGATAAAATGCAATTGGTCGAAATCATCATGGGCAAAGAAACATCCGACTATGCATTGGCTGTAGCCATGGATTTTGTCAAGAAGATTCGTAAAACGCCTATTGTTGTGAATGATTCTCAAGGGTTTTATACTTCAAGGGTTTTCTTTACCTATACCTCCGAAGGTATAGAATTGTTAAAAGATGGTGTAAATCCTGTTGTTATCGAAAATATTGCCAAACAAATGGGCATGCCCGTTGGCCCATTGGCAGTATCTGACGAAGTAGCATTGGATTTAGCCTACAAGATTTCTCAGGAAGCTGTAGCAAAAGGCATTTTGCAAGCAACCGATACTGCTTATTTAGTCAGTAAACAATTTACTGAAATGGGTCGTGTGGGTAAAAAAGCCAAAGCAGGATTTTATGAGTATCCTGAAAATGGCAAAAAATATCTTTGGGGTGGCTTGTCTGAACTTTTCCCTATCAAAGAAGAAGCAATTGATGTAGAAGAAATCAAGAGAAGGTTATTGTATCGTCAGGCATTAGAAACCGTAAAATGTGTGGAAGAAGGCGTTATCCGTAAGAAGCTGGATGCTGACATAGGTTCAATCTTTGCTTGGGGATTTCCTGCTTATCTGGGCGGTACATTATCATTTGTAGATACTGTAGGCATTAAAACCTTTGTTTCAGAAGCTGACCGTTTGGCTGATACTTATGGAGAACGATTCAGACCTACGGATAAACTTCGTAAAATGGCTGAAGATGGAATTGGGTTTTATGAATAGAGTTTTATATAGTATTTTTGAAGGTAAGCCAACGATAGGTTTACCTTTTCTTTTTCTATAAATATAAAACACTAAATGATGCTACTAATTTACAAACGCCTAACATTTATTCTTCTACTTTTTTATACAGCCAATTCTTATTCTCAATCAGTTCTATGGATAGTTGAAGACAATGGTTTAGAAAAGCCCTCCTATATTTTCGGTAGTGTACATGAAATGTGTAAACAGAATTTCAAATGGGATATAAAGATTGAAAGGGCTATCAATATGACCAAAAGGGTTTACTTCGAGATTGATATTAATAATATTTTCGAGTTTTTTAGGCACAAAAGAATTGAGAAAATGCCTGAGGCTTATTCTCTTAAAGACTTCTATTCGGAAGAAGACTATGAACTAGTCGCCACTTATTTTAAGGAGAATTTCAACATTGATATTGAGAAAAAAGACAATATTTCTCCTTTGTTTTTAATGCTGCATGCTGACTATAAAGGGCTAAAGAAAATCTGTAAAAAAAGAATATCTTATGAATATGAGGTTCTTAAATTATCTCAAAAAAAATATAATTTCCCTATTAACCCGGGTAAAGTAAATGGACTTGAAACAGCTTTTGAAAGAGATTATATCCTCAAAAAAATAAGTTATCAAAGGCTAGCAGATATTGTTCTTCACATGATTCGTAAAGAATATTTTGAAGAATCGTCTACAGCTCTATCCTATGCTCAAATGATTTCATCATACTATAGAATGGATATTGAAGAAATTAGAGACACATCCAATGACGATATAGAAACACAAGAATTGGATAATATTCTGATTGATGCTAGAAATAGATTATGGCTTAAAAAAATGCCTTTGATTATGGCAGAACAACCTACCTTTTTCGTAGTGGGTGCGGCTCATCTTGGAGGAGAAAATGGATTAATCAATCTTTTAAAAGAACAAGGTTACACAGTGCGTCCACTGAAAATGAGTTGGGATAAAAAATTATAACAATATTTATTTTAAAATTATCATTTTACTTTTCCTACCTTTACAAAAATCCCCAAATCCCTTGTAAGTCGGCAAGATTTATAAGGGATTTTTTATAATGGGATGCTAACCCAAGAAGAAAAGTTTGAAGGACTAATAGAAGGAATATTAGCCAATGGTTACGGTGTTTGCGATGATTTTTTAAGTCTGGAAGAAGTTAAAAGTCTATCAACAAGATTTGAGACTAGGTTTGATGCTGGTAATTTTAAAGAAGCAGGCATTGGCAAACAAAGTGAAGTACATACAGCCACAGCCATAAGAGGCGACAAAATACTTTGGTTAGAAAGCAATTCTATTGACCTATCAGAAAGAATACTCTTAGATAAAAATCAAGCTTTTATCGATTACCTTAACCAAACTTGTTATTTAGGCATTATCGACTCCGAAATTCATTTTGCCAAATATGACATCGGGAAATTTTACCGTCGACACCGAGATACCTTTCAAGCCCAGAAGGGAAGAATTCTGTCAGTAATCTACTATTTAAACATCGATTGGCTTCCTGAAAATGGAGGGAATCTTTTGATTTATACCCAAGAAAATAATCAGGAAAAAATCATCAGCATTGCTCCATTAGCTGGCAGATTAGTTTGTTTTGAAAGTGAAAAACTAGACCACGAAGTTTGTGAAACGTTTAAAGAAAGGTTGAGTATTACAGGGTGGTTGTTGAATTGTTAGTTTTGCAAGGTATGAGCGTGATGCTCACTTCCCAAGGCTGGTCTCTCGACCAATCCTTTTTTCTTCTAATCTAAAGGATTCTTGTGGACTGGTTAGGAAACCAGCCATGGAGATAGAGTCAAAATAAAAGTTTATAAATAAGAAACAAACATAAGGCTAAAAGTCCAAAAATTATAAGTTTTGTATTAATTGAGCCTTGTTTAAGCTCATTTAACTCTTGCTTAAGTTTTTCGTTATCCTGAGATAGTATATTTAGTCTCGACTCTTTAGCTTGTAAAATTGATAATGTTTCGTTTAATTTTTGGTGTAATTCCCTACTATTTTTTTCTGCTTGTTTGGCTTTATTTGTAAGTTTAGTATTTATTGACTCTATTTGATCAATCTTTTCCTGCATAGCTTTGATAATACTATCAAACTTTTCTCTTTCCATTTCTTTCTTATTTTTTGAATTCAAAAAACTCTTTATTCTTTCATCTACTTTAATATCTTTACTATTAATTTTTGATTTCAAAGTAATTCCATTGAAAGAACGACATCTACTTAAAGCAACATAAGTTTGTCCTGTTGCAAAAGCACCATTGCCAAGATCAATTACGATTTTGTCAAATGACTGCCCTTGACTTTTATGAATAGTAACTGCCCATGCAAGTTTTAAAGGAAATTGCATAAATGTACCATTAATATTCTTCATTATTCTTTCTTCTTCCTTATTCCATATATATTCGTAACTTTCCCAAGTTACTCTTGGTACTTCATAAACTTGATTAGTCGTGTTGACTTTGACTTTAAGAGATGATTCATCTAATGAGATAATTTTACCTAAACTACCATTGACCCACTTTTTTTCTACATCATTTTTTATGAACATTACTTGTGATCCTTCACGTAAATAAAGTACTTTATCTGTGGGTAATTTACTTTCATTAGTTTCATTTAAAAATATACCTGTTACACTGGCATTGAATTCATATTGTATTGCATCAAGTTTTTGTAGTTCTTTTTGATTTGTTTGTCGAACTATTTCGTTGGTAGTAGCAAGGATTATTTCATACTCTTTCCCACTTGGTAAGTATGTTGGATTATACCTTTGATTAAGTTGTATCAAGTGAGAAAGTTCAAGATTATTTTCCCGAACACCATTTAACAATTGTATAAAATCTTTATCTTTTTGTCTATATACTTTTTCAAGCTCAATAATATGATAATGAAAATTTGCTTCAAATACTTTAGCACTAAAGAAATAAGGAGTACTATAATTTGAGTTCAATATTTCTATTTCTGCAATTTTCCTATTATCAACTACAGGTGGGAGTTGGAATAAATCACCAATAACTAGTAATTGTTTTCCAGCAAAAGGGTAATTTGACTTTAAATTTTTACGCAAAGAAAGGTCTATTGCATTCATCAAGTCACTTCTAACCATTGAAATTTCATCAATAATAATTAAGTCAAGATTCTTTAACAATTCTTCTTTTTTCGATAATA
The DNA here is from genome assembly GCF_059423785.1 of Arcicella sp. GW458-12-2-14-TSB2. Taxonomy (NCBI): domain Bacteria; kingdom Pseudomonadati; phylum Bacteroidota; class Cytophagia; order Cytophagales; family Flectobacillaceae; genus Arcicella; species Arcicella sp. GW458-12-2-14-TSB2. The sequence continues at coordinate 21,694 of NZ_JBWKYN010000032.1, forward strand.
AAGTGAGGTCTTTGTCAAGTGGAAGGTAAGGGCGTGGTTCAAATTGAAAGAATGAATGTAAAGTTTGCCCTTCTACATTTAAAGCTGCAATTCCAGTTGGAGCAAGTATTACGAAAGATTTTCTTATATCTTTAATTAAATTACGAAGTAGTGTTGATTTTCCTGTCCCAGCTTTACCTGTTAAAAAAACAGAACTTTTTGTATAATTTATTAGTCTTATTAAATCTTGCGCTTCTGGATTATCTGAATATTCTTTTAGTAGTTCTTTCATTAGTTCGATTTAATTAATAAGCTTACGGTTTACTCGCTAATAAATTTTATCCCTCATTTCAATTATTTTAAAAAACATCCTTAAATAAAACCCTACAATTTGAAATAATAAAAACAATTCCCCAAACAATCATCAGACTCTTTTCTCAAAACTTATTATATGGTAATTTCTTTATATTTTTGGGTCTTCCCAAGGCAGGTCTCCCGACCAGCCCTCCTTTTCTCTAATCAAATTCTTGTGGACTGGCTAGGAAACTAGCCACGGAGCTAGAGATTAGACAACTTTTAAAAAGTTGTCTAATCTTATGCAGCCTACCGCTTACTAAGAATCAATCGTTTTTTTTTGATGTAGTTACGAGTTTTGGTATATTTCTATCAAATTTATTATCAGATGCTTAACTCGTATATTTTATGAATGATTCGCTCGTTTTCGAAGACTGGGACTTAATTATTGAAGACATTCAAACTCAGAAATGTATTGTTATCATCGGTCCAGACATCATTGAATATACGGGGTATCCAAGTTTCTTTGAAGCGGTTTCTCACGAACTAATTGATAATAAATACATTAGTCAATCTTTCGTGGAAGAACAGCTTTTTCAGATAAAAATTACGAATCCTGTACGCGCGAAAGCTGAAAAGAATGATGGTATCCGCCATATTGCAAAGGCTATGCAAAGGGTTATCGAAACGAATCAATCAAAACTTGATGCTATTGCTCTTTTGCTTAAAAAGTTGCCTTCTCAGTTAATTCTCTCTTTGATTCCAGAAGAGGCTACTTTCTCCAGAATTTTACAAACGCCTGTTCGGTATTATCATAAAAATAAAACTTCTGAAAAAGAAGTTCTTCCTCCGCTAAGTCCTGATTCACCCACTGTATATAATATCTTAGGGTCACTAAGCCAGTCTGAATCTTTGGTTTTTACTTACGATGATTTATTCGAATATATTTTCAGTATTCTAGGAGACAATCGTTTACCACAAGAATTACAAATTGCCCTAAAAAGCGCAGAACGTTTCATTTTCCTTGGTGTAAATTTCAACAAATGGTATATGCATTTGTTGTTAAAACTATTGGCTTCTGATAAAAACGTGTTGGCGATAGATGCCCACATTCCTGAGGCTTCACGCACCTTTATTATGAACCGTTTATCTTTAGAAATGATGGATTATACCCCGTCGGCTTTCTTAGATAAACTAACCTGCAATTGTCATGATGCTGCAAAACCCAAAGATGATACTGCTGTAAAACCAGTTGTTAAACCCATCAACGTACCAACGTCAGTAAGTAAACCTAAAAATAGCCCTGTAAGAATTTTTCTCTCTTATGCCCACGTAGATGAGGATTTTAAAAAGGAATTGCTTATCACTTTATCTCCTTTAATCAATCAATCGAAAGAAATTGAAATTTGGGAAGACCGACAAATTGTGGCTGGTCAAGAATGGGGTAAATCTATCACTTCAGAGTTGGAGACCTCAGAACTAATGATTTGTCTGGTTAGTCGCAATTTTTTAAACTCTAAATATTGTATCGAGCAAGAGGTGGCGAATGCAATCAATCAACAAAAACACGTTTTACCTGTCTTATTAAAATCTTGTGCTTGGAAAGACTTCCCTTTTCTGTCTTCAAGGCAAGTAATTCCGCGAGATAATAATTCCATTATTAGCTTCAAAGACCAAGACGAGGCTTACCAAAGTATTTATGAAGAAGTAAAACGTTTAGTTACATTGATTAAATCTGAAAGAGCATGATAGTCAGTAAAAATCGTTATCCCGGTCCTAAGCCATTTAGAACAGATGAAAAGGATATTTTCTTTGGAAGAGATACAGACATTGCAGAATTTTATAAATATATTTTTTTACACCAAAGCGTAGTGCTGTTTGGCAAAAGTGGATATGGCAAAAGCTCATTAATCAATGCAGGAATTATTCCTTTATTGGCTGAAAAAAATAAGCAAGTACATTATTTTGAAGTAAAATTTGGCCCTTATGTGTCAGGCTCGGATAGGTCGACACCCATTGAAAGGGTAAATGCTATCATCAAAGAAAAATCAACAGAACATTCAGCTTTAATTTTAGAGAAATACTTTCAAACAGATAATTCATTTTGGCATACGCTTAAAAACTATCAGATAAGTCATGAAGCTAATGAGATTATCTTTTTTTTCGATCAGTTTGAAGAACTTTTTACGTATCCACAAGAGCTAATCTTCGAATTTAAGGAACAACTAGCAGATGTTTTATACACAACTGTTCCTGCATTTTTTAGAAACCAAGAAGATTTGCTTGATGAAGAAGGTATTTCAGAGGAATTTAGACTCAATTTTTACCAAAAACCAGAGATTAAAGTAGTTTTTGCCATCCGTTCAGATAGATTAGCTCAATTAGAAGAACTCAAAGACTTTCATCCTGCTATTTTAAAAGACTGTTATGAACTCAAAGGCTTAGATGAAGAAGGAGCCTTAGCGGCAGTGTTGAAACCTGCTACTCTGCCCGACGAGCCTGTAGGAACATTTAAAACACCTGCTTTTGAAATTAAACAAGAGTTAGCCGAACAGTTGGTTAATGAACTAAAAGATAGAAATGGACGTATCGAAACATCTACGCTCCAGATTATCTGTTGGCAAGTAGAAGATAAATTCGTGCCTGCTTGGATACAAGGCGAAGAGAAGTTTGTATTGACTTTTGAACAAATTGATATTGACCAAGACGGACAAATAAAAGGTGATATTGAAACGGTTTTTGATAATTATTATAAAGATACTATCGAGACCAAAATCGATGCGCAATTTCGTGAAGCGACGTATAGACTTGTAGAAGAAGTATTGGTGCAAAATGGACAAAGGATTCCTTTTGAACATCATTATTTAATGTATGTAGTGCTGGTTGAGCAACTCGGCATTCCCAACCGACAAGTTGCACAGCAAATTTTGGATGTTCTACGAGAAGCATCTTTATTGAAGGTAGAGCAAGATTCTCAAAGACGTTTAATGTATGAATTAGGGCATGATACTTTAGTAGACCCTATCAGTAAAGCCGCCAAACTTCGAGAGGAAAGAGATGACCAAATAAGAGTATGGGAAGAAGCAGAGAATGCCAGAGAATTAGCCGAAAAGGCTCAGCTAGAAAAAGAAAAGGCTAATGAGCAAGCCGCCCAATTTCTAGTCTTAAAAAGACGGGCAGAGGTGCGTTCTATTTTTGCTTCTATTGGTTTTATCATTGCTTTTGTAGTAGCCATTTATGCTTATTCTTTAAAAAGAGAAGCTGATGTTTTAACTAGTAAGCTTCAGATAGCCTATAATAACACCGAGCAAGCCAAAACAAAAGTAGAAGGACAATTAGATACAGCCATTACTATTGCACAAGATGCACTTAAAACAATTGACAAGAATGAAGCAAAAGGAGAAAGCAAAAATGTTACATCTGAAAAAACAAATTACGATTCTGCTTTTGCCTATTTAGTTAAAATTAAAAGCACAACCCCTCGTAAACTGAGGAAAAAGGAGATTAAAGCATTCATTAATCCAGAAATTAAGCAACTTTATATTGAAGAGGACTCCAAAAAGTCAAATCAAAATAACCAGAATTTAAAACAATAAATACTCATAATATTATTTTTCAGTAAACTAGTTAGGTTTATTTTCATCTTCTTTAGCTTCTTTATTGGCTTGAGAGCTATTATTCTGTTGCTGATGGTTATTTAAGTTAAACCATTCTGCATTTTCTGTGGACATGATTGCTTCAATATTCACAACGAATTGCTGGAAAGTAGCATTCTCTTGATAAGGACCTGCTTTGGTTAAATACAGAATTTTTTCACGTTTAAGTACTTCTCGTACTTTGCGATAATTCACCCAACTTTCATGATAATTGAAAAGGGCATCTAATCCACTTAAGATAGCGATTAATACTCCTATCAACCCTATGATTGTTGGAAAATAAAGAACATCACTATATTTCGTAGCCAAGGGCAAACAGGCAGAGAGGACAATCACTAATACCTTAATTTTGATATAGTTATCCTTGTTTTTTCTACTTTTTTGGGCAAAAAAATTCATTTGGTCATCCAACCTTTGTTCGATGTATTCTTGTTCAGTCATAGTTATTTATTGTTTGGAGATATTAATCTTAATTTAAAAATAACTCTTCAAAACAACAAATTTCAACCAAAATTTAAACAGTAGTTCGAGTTTCCAACTCGAAACAAAGATAGACTCATGCCATGAGTAAATAGACAACAAAAAAGCCTCTTCCTTTTTACAAAGAAGAGGCTTTTAAAAATTTTAAAATATTGCTTGATGCCTATTTAAAGACTCCCATAGGGTCTTCTTTTTTGGCAAGTAATTCTTGTAAGAAATTCATATCCAAAAAGGTAATATCTAACGTTCTACATTTATGGAAATATTCCCAGGCCTTCTCGTAATGTTCTAATTGAAATTCTGCAATGGCATATTTCAGCCAACCATTGGCATTGGTTGAATCTATTTTTAAAGATTTCTCCAATAGTAGCAATGCATCATCAATGTCATTACATTTCTTCTGGTCTTTAAAACAAGCTAGTTGCACAGTAGCTACATCAATCATCAATGTCGGATTATCAGGAGCCAACACTAACCCTTTGCGTAGTAATTTAGCAGACTCTTCGTAGTTCTTTTTTTGATAACTTACAGAACCTAAACCCCAGTAAGCCTCTACATTGTCAGGGTCAAGTAAAAAACTAAGATTGAAGCGATAAGTAGCGGTATCCAACAAACCTTCGCTCAGGTATTCCCAACCTCTCTCTGCAAAAAACTTGCTAGCCTCAGCACGATTTTTAAAGTTTTGTTCGCACTGAGTAAAGAAATCTTTTGATTTCAGTATTTGTTCATCTACAATCTTTTTACTACCAAAAAGAGGGATATACTTAACGTCTTGGCTATCAACGGCAAGTTCTTTCTTGGTGGCTTCTTTAGTACTAGCCAAAGGAATTGGTTGCACTTGCCCTACTATTGACTGTATGCTCGATGAAAAAATAAATAAATATATTAATTGCTTCATAATGGTGGTAACAATACGAATGTTATAACGATGCTTAAGAATAATTATTGCTCTGCGAAAATCTTCTTTACAAAATCAAGCTATCTTAACTTTCTCTGAGGTATTTTTTAAGTCATGGATTATAAATATCACAAATTTATACATAGTTTCAACCGAATTGAGATTTTTTTTGTTCAATAGAATATAAAAATAGCACTATTGTACAACAAAAAGGGCTGATTCGTTGAATCAACCCTTTTAAATGTTAATTTTTTAATAACTAAGGCAATGCTAGTAAAAAGCCAATCGTGAAATTAGCATCCCAGTCAAATACGAATTGTTGGCAGCCCGTAGTTTCAGCAATGGCTTTATAAATATTTAATCCAGCTTTTGATTTAGCGTTGTCTAATTGATACGCAGAAGGAGCATCTAACACAGTATAACGTTCTTTGCCTTTTCTTACTTTTTTGGCTAACTCAAAAGGCACACCACCTATAATAAAACAAGTTTTACGATTAGCCTCTGGAATCTTTTTCGACTTTTCGCTTACTTCTTTAGCTACTGTTTCGTCATCTACACCATTCTGAAAATATTTCGCACCATACGACTCTTCAGATTTTAGCTTCCCATCTTCTTTCCAAGAAATTTTAGTATTTCCCGAACCAATATCCGCTACAAATGAATTATCAGCATATTCAGCAGGCTGAACACATTGTAAGCCCAAAATTCCTTCTTGCTCTGGCGTTACGGTATTCACAAAGTACTTTAATGATTTCAACACCTTGATTATCTTCTGAGTACCTTCCGCTTTTACTGCTCCCGAACTTACCACAAAGTGAATATCTTTTCCACTTACACCATAATCAAGCATTCCTCCGATATACTTTTTCAAGCCCGCTCTGATATCATCATCGCTTGCCATATTTTCTATCACCAAGCTATTGCCAAAATCAGCTTTTTCAAGCTTCCAACGCTTATCAGCATCTATTCTGATAATAAACGAGTTAAAACCACTAGCTCCTAGCTCAACTACACCCTTTAATTTACCTGCGATTGGTCCAGGAGGAGTATAATCAAAGCTTGTCTTTTCCCCTTCAGTTGTCGAAGAACTATTTTCTTCAGAAGAAGAACTATTCGAATCAGCAGTATTACTAGCCGAAGCTGTTGTTTCTGGTGCTAATTTTTTCAGGGCGTCTTGTCCCCCGAATTTTGTAAAACCATAATAAATTGCTCCTACAATAATGGCGGCAATCAATAATCGTCCCGCTACAGTTAATCTTTGCATTGTTCTTGAGGTTTTAGTTAAATAAATGTTTTGGTTATTTTTTTTGCTGTAGGCTTTAGGCTGTAAGCAATAGGCTATCGGTCATCGGCTGTCAGCTATCGGATTTTAGTTATAGGTTTTTCGTCTTTATAAAAATTACCCGCTGATTTACGCTGATTCGACACGCTGATTTAGGAGATTTTTTTAGTAATAAAATCATACCATGCACAAATTATAAAGTCTATAGTCTAATATCTTATGTCTAAAAGTCCTACACTCTTTTAGTCCTAACGTCCTTCAGTCCACAGCACCTTATAGTCTAATATCTTGTGTCTAAAAAAGTCCTCCAGTCCTCAGAGTCTAATATCTTGCGTCCAAAAGTCCTCTAGTCTTTTAGTCCTTAAGTCTTATAGTCTATCGTCTAGTGTCCAACAAAGATATTTAAACCCACAAATCATCCAATTTCAATTTGGTTATGTGGTAAAACAAACCACTGATTTTGTAAAATTTAAGGATGAAGTTCAGAACAATAAAATTGTCTGGTAATACATTAACGATTACAGACCGAATCCATATCTTTACAAAAATCTCTTTACGCTAAATGTTCAAGCAAAAAATTAAAAAAGCCTTTCAACGAATCATCAAAACTAAGTTCTTTAAAGGAATCGCTACCCTTTTTATGCTGTTTATTTTGTTAGACCTTTTTTTTCCATTCAAAATTAACCCCAACTATTCTACCCTTATTACCGATTCAGACGGAAAATTATTGCATGCCTTTTTAAATAAAACCGATAAATGGCGCATGGAAACCGAGTTGACGGAAATAACACCAACACTCGAAAAAGCCATTGTTTTTAAAGAAGACCGTTGGTTTCGTTGGCATTTTGGGGTAAATCCTTTGGCAATCCTACGAGCAGGAGCTAGAAATATCTTTACAGGCAGGCGAACATCAGGCGCAAGTACTATTACGATGCAAGTAGTACGCTTATTGCATCCACAGCGTAGAACATACTTTAATAAATTTATTGAAATCTTTAGAGCCATACAATTAGAATTTCATTATTCTAAAGACGAAATCCTACAGTTTTATATCAATCTTGTGCCTTATGGTTCCAATATAGAAGGATTAAAATCGGCATCGATATTATATTTTCAAAAATCTCCCAACGTGTTGAGTTTAGCAGAAGTAACAGCCCTGACAATTATCCCAAATCGTCCTTCAAGCTTGCGACTCGGCACTAACAATGCCTATATTCTTCAAGAAAGAAACCGTTGGCTACAAAATTTCAAGGATGCTAAATTATTTAATAAACAAGATATTGAAGATGCCATCAACGAACCCCTCAATGTCACTCGTCATGAAGCACCACATTTAGCACCGCATCTGTCCTTAAGGCTTAAGCAAGAAAACCCTACGCAGTCAATTATCAAAACGGTGTTGGTACGACATAAACAATTGACGATTGAGAACATTGTACAAAATTATGTCAGCCGTTTGTATGCCATGAATATTCATAATGCTGCCGTGATGGTGATTAATAACAAAACACATCAGGTAGAAGCTTATATTGGTTCGGCAGATTTTAATAACCCCATTGATGGCGGACAGGTAGATGGTATTCGTGCTATTCGCTCGCCAGGGAGTACACTAAAACCTTTATTATACGCTACAGCATTTGATAAAGGAATTATTACGCCCAAAACGGCTATTAACGACGTACCCACAAATTTTGGTGGTTTTGAGCCAGAGAATTTCGACAAGCTTTTTCATGGAAAAATCACGATTGAATACGCATTGGCTAATTCCTTAAATATTCCAGCCGTAAAAATGCTGAAAGAAATTTCTACGCCTGTTTTGATAGATAAGTTAAAGAAAGCGGATTTTCAAACAGTAAAAAAGAATTCATCAAAACTTGGACTATCCTTAGTATTGGGTGGTTGCGGCGTTACATTAGAAGAATTGACTAATTTATTTGCTGCTTTTGCTAATGAGGGAAATTTTCAGAAGGCTACCTATTTATTAAAATCAAAAGAAACGCCTAGGGTAAAAAATGAAATTATTTCTAAAGAATCTAGCTATCTGATTACCCAGATACTCTCGCAAATTACTCGTCCCGATTTACCTAATAACTACGATTATACCTACAGAATGCCAAAAATTGCTTGGAAAACGGGCACTTCTTTTGGTAAAAAAGATGCTTGGAGTATTGGTTATAATGCTCATTATACCATTGGTGTTTGGGTAGGAAATTTTTCAGGAGAAGGCGTCCCTGAACTTTCAGGAGCCAATATCGCTACGCCTTTACTGTTTGATATTTTTAATACTGTTGATTATAACTCCTCTTCTAAATGGTTTAAAGCACCCGACAATATCTCTTATAGAAAAGTATGTGCCGAAAGTGGTGATGTACCCAATGACTTCTGCACACACCAAATTGTAGATTATTATATTCCGAGTGTCTCTAAAATGACCAAATGTCAGCACGCAAAATATATTTACATAAGTGCCGACCAAAAAATAAGCTATTGTTCGCATTGTTTGCCAGAGGATGGAGCTATCAAAAAACTATATCCTAATTATGCCCCAGAACTATTAAGTTGGTACGAAAGCAAACATATTTTGTATGAAAAAATACCTCCACATAACCCCAAATGCGAACGTGTATTTAATACTGACGCTCCGCAGATTGTCTATCCCGTAGATGGTTCTGAATATTTTTTGGCAAAAAACGAAAACCAGAAATTGATGTTAAACTGTCAGGTAGGCAATGAAGTGAAAACGGTTTATTGGTATATTAATGACAAATTATTGCAAAAAGCATCGCCTAATGCAGAGGTATTTTTCATTCCCGAAGCAGGCAAAATCAAAATATCATGCAGTGACGACAAGGGGCGTAATGCTGATATTTATGTAAAGGTGATTTATTGAGTGATTTAGTGGATGAGTGGTTTAGTGATTATCTAACTCCGTGGTTTGTGGCACACAAAACACAATGACTATGGAATTATTTTGATAATAAACAGATTAGTGGAAGTCATGCCATGAGTATTTAGCAACATCCCCCCCCTTAAAAACACAAAAAGCGAAAACCTTTCGATTTTCGCTTTTGTGCTGTGTGTATCTCGTTGTTGTTAATAATTGATTAGAATCTGAAGTGAGAGAATGCTTTGTTAGCTTCTGCCATACGGTGCGTATCGTCTTTCTTCTTCACTGCTGCACCTTCACCTTTAGCGGCTGCCATGATTTCGTTAGCAAGACGGTCGATCATAGTTTTATCTCCACGCTTACGAGCATAAAGAATTAACCATTTCATACCTACTGATAACTTACGGTCTGCACGTACTTCCGTTGGAACTTGGAAAGTAGCACCACCTACACGACGGCTTTTTACCTCTACCGATGGCATAACGTTGTTTAATGCTTTTTTGAATAGCTCTAAACCGTTTTTCTCTTTGGTTCTATCTTCAACTTTGTCTAATGCACCGTAAAAAATTGTAAATGCTGTTGATTTTTTACCGTCGTACATCAAGTTATTAACAAACTTGGTTACCATTACATCCCTAAATTTAGGGTCAGGTAATACGTATCTCTTTTTTGGTTTTGACTTTCTCATTGGATTGTTAAGATTTTAAGTTTAGCCCATCTTCTGCCCTTAACTAAAGCATACTGGACTGTTTTTCAATTTGAAAATGTGATAATTTGAAGATTTGAAAATGAATATTCTACATTTTCAAATTGACGAATTTTCAAATTCTCAAATTATTTTTTCTTACCGCCTTTTCCGCCTTTTACTGGAGCTGCAACTTGACCTGGTTTAGGACGTTTAGCACCATATTTAGAACGACGTTGACGACGACCATTTACACCTGCAGTATCTAAAGCACCACGGATGATATGGTAACGTACCCCTGGTAAATCTTTCACACGACCACCACGAATCAATACGATTGAGTGTTCTTGCAAGTTGTGACCTTCACCTGGAATGTAAGCATTTACTTCTTTGCCGTTTGTTAAGCGTACACGGGCTACTTTACGCATAGCCGAGTTAGGCTTCTTAGGCGTAGTAGTATAAACCCTTGTACACACGCCACGACGTTGCGGACAAGAATCAAGAGCAGGAGATTTTGACTTCCAAGTCATTTGCTCCCTGCCATTTCTTACTAACTGTTGTATAGTTGGCATTTTGTGTTGTTTTAATAGAGATACACATGACTGATTATGAAACACTTACATAATAATTAATTACAATATAAATTATGTTGGTTAATAATATCGTATAATTACCTCAAAATCAGGGGTGCAAAATTACGCAAAGTATCTGAGATACAAAAGGTTTAAGCAAATTTATTTAGCATCTAAACTTCGCTCAATCCCTAATTCTAATCCTCTTAACTCTGCTAAGCCTCTCAATCGACCAATGGCTGTATAGCCAGGGTTAGTTCTTTTGGCTGGATTTAAGTCGTCTAGCATTTTATGTCCGTGGTCTGGACGGAACGGCAAGCGGTAATCTTCTCTCCCAGCTTCTATTCTTTTACGCTGTTCTGTTACCAACGCTTTCATTACACCATACATATCTACATCCCCTGCAAGGTGGTCTGCTTCATGGAAATTCCCTTCAGCATCACGCTTGGTAGCTCTTAAATGCACAAAATTGATTCTGTCACCCATTCTTTCTACCATTCCCACAAGGTCGTTGTCCTCACGAACGCCATAACTTCCTGTACAGAAACATAAGCCATTGTTTGGACTTTCATAAGCTTGAAGTATCTGCTGTGCATCGGCTTCTGTACTTACTACTCTTGGTAAACCTAAAATCGGATATGGTGGGTCGTCAGGGTGAATCGCTAAATTTATACCTGCTTCTTCAGCTACAGGCGTAATTTCTCTTAAAAACTCATATAAATTTTCTCTTAGTTCTTTATCGCCTATTTCGTTGTAGCCTTCTAGCACTACCAAAAACTCTTCAACGGTAAAACTCTCTTCACTACCTGGTAAGCCAGCAATGATATTTTTAACCAATTTTGCACGTTGAGCTTCGCTAGAATTTTCAAACCAAGTTTTTGCTTTTGCTACTTGAGCATCAGTATAACTTGCCTCTGCATTAGGTCTTTTTAGAATATAAATTTCAAAGGCTGCAAATTCGGTTGCATCAAAACGCAATGCTGTTGAACCATCTGGCATGGGTGCATCCAAGTCAGTACGAGTCCAGTCTAACACAGGCATAAAATTATAGCAAACCGTATCAATACCGCATTTACCAAGATTGATTAACGATTGCTTATAATTTTCAATGTATTCACGATAATTTCCTGTGCGTTTTTTGATGTCTTCATGAACAGGTACACTTTCAATCACTGATAGGGTCAATCCTGCAGCTTCAATCTCATCTTTACGTTTTTGGATTTCTTCTACCGTCCAGATTACGCCATTTGGCAAATGATGTAAGGCAGTTACGATACCAGTGGCTCCTGCTTGACGAATATGTGCTAATGGAACAGGGTCTTTTGTTCCAAACCAGCGAAAAGTTTGTTCTAAAGGCATTTTATTCAGTTAAATATTATATTGATAGATTTTTACTTATAAAGCTATTGAGGTACTTTTTTTACCCATTTTTAATAGCTATAAGCAGTAAGCTATACGTTATATGCTTTATTTTCAATAAATTATATGCTTAAATCTTATCTGCAATCGCTCTATCGTTTGATAATCTTGGTACTTTATTTTGTCCACCTAATTTTCCTTCTGATTTCATGTAATCGATAAAGGCATTTTTGGGTAGTACTCTTATTTTTAACGGCTGAAGGATATTGCCCGTCATCAAATCATCGTAATAAACATTTAGTTCTGCCAATTTCTGATTGATGGCTTGTGAAAAAGCTTTTATATCCTGAGGTGCTTTAGCAAATTCTACCAACCATTCATGATAAGGCAAACCGCCTTCTGGTGGTGTTACTTGCGGAGCTACTGTAAATTCTACTAATTCAACTTCTGGGTGTCGTTGCATGGCATATTGCATGGCTTTTTCTACTTCTTCGCCAATTACGTGTTCGCCAAAAGCAGAAATAAAATGTTTTATACGCCCTGATACGATGATTCTGTACGGATTTAAGGAAACGAACTTAACGGTATCGCCAATAGAATATCCCCAAAGCCCTGCATTGGTGTTCATTACTACGGCATAGTTTACGCCCAATTGAACTTCTCCGATGTGCAAACGTCTAGGGTTAGGCTTAAAATAATCTTCTACAGGAATAAATTCATAAAATACCCCTGAATTCAATAATAATAAAAGTCCTTCGGCCGACTGTGAATCTTGGTAAGCAATAAAGCCTTCGGATGCTGGATAGGTTTCTATTGAATCTATTTTCTTACCGATAGAATCATACAATTTGGCACGATAGGGTTCAAAATTTACCCCTCCATATACAAACAATGAAAACTCAGGGAAAACATCTTTAATTTTCTTTCCTGTTCTGGCTTGAATACGGTCGAAGTACATTTGCACCCAAGGTGGTATCCCCGAAATCAACGACATGGGCTTATCGATGGTTTCATCAATAATTTTCTCCAGTTTTGTTTCCCAATCTTCAATACAATTGGTTTCATAACTTGGCAATTGATTACTTCGCAAATAGCCCGGTACATGGTGATTCACAATGCCAGATAGCCGACCAGTGAAAACACCGTTCTTTTGAACCATCTCTGGCGAGCCCGACAAAAAGATAAGATTTTTATCTAGAAATTTAGCATTACCCGTTTTATGTACATAACTCAACAAAGCATCTCTTGCTCCGTTGATATGGAAACCAATCGATTCTTTTGAAATAGGAATATATTTTACGCCAGAGGTTGTTCCCGATGTTTTGGCAAAATAAAGGGGTTTGTCTTTCCAAAGAATATCACTTTCGCCTGCTACTACCTTTTCGATATATGGTTTCAGGTTTTCATAATCTTGAACAGGAATAGCATCTTTAAAGCTTTGGTAATCAGCAATATCAGCAAAGCGATGGTCTTTCCCAAAAAGTGTATGTGAAGCATCTGACACCAAACTTTTCATCAAAGCCAATTGGGTTTCAACGGCTTGTTTTTCCCACTTTTGGCGGTTTTGTACTACGAATGAGGCAAAGGGTTTTGCCAAAATTGAACGAAAGCCCATAAGGTAAGCATTGCACTCGAAGTGGCACTTCGAGCATTAACTATTGTATATCATCGAAGTGCCACTTCGAATACTGGTAAAGTTAATAACTATTTAATGATGATTTACATTCTGAATGTTAAACGATGATGAATCGTTACACCAAATTCTTTAATCGCTTTTTTGTGTTTGGGTGTTGGGTAACCAGCATTATGTTCCCAACCATATACGGGAAAGCTGAGTGCCAAACTTTCCATTAAATCATCTCTATAAGTTTTTGCCAATATAGAAGCCGCTGCGATAGATAGAAACTTGGCATCTCCTTTTACAATACAAGTATGCGGAATCAGGGGGTAATTCGGAAAACGATTGCCATCTATCAATAAATGTTCTGGCCTGACACTTAATTTATCCGTAGCCAAATGCATGGCTTTCATACTAGCCTTTAAAATATTTATTTGGTCTATCTCTTGGTTAGAAACCTCCGCAATTTCCCAAGCGATGGCATCTTGTAAAATATCTTTCCTGAGTATTTCTCTTTGGCTTTTACTAAGTTGTTTTGAATCGTTTAATAACGTGTGGGTATAGTATTTGGGTAAAATTACCGCTGCCGCCACTACTGGGCCTGCCAAACATCCTCTGCCTGCCTCATCTAAGCCAGCCTCGATAAGATTTTCGTTGTAATAACTTTTTAACATTTTCTATATTTCAAGTTTAGGAATCTTTATTATTTCGCTATTTGGGTCATTATTTCCAGAAAAAAGTAAACTTCTAATAATCATACTATTAATTTTTTGAAATAATTAATAGCTTAATTAACAAATGATAACTATTTGTAGTTTTCATTGTCATTTTGGCATGATTTATGTGGTTTTTTTAATATAAAATACAATCAAATAGCCTAATATTTCAAAACTACATTATTGCTTTTATCCAAAATTCTGGAATTATTTGTTGTTTTTAGATACAGGCCTTACTAAAAAAATGCTACAGCTCAAAAAAAGTGGACTTTCATTGCTTTTTGTTGTTATGTCAAATTTTTATTTGACTGCTCAGCATTTTAATACTACCCTCAATAATGCTCTTCGCTGCTATGATTTACAAGAATATGCTAAAGCAATCAATGGATTTAATCAGGTTTTGAAAAATGATTTTTCTTCTCTTACACCGAAAGACCAACTTTCAGTATTACTGAAACTGGCCAATAGTTATAAACAAAATAAAGAAGAAATTACCGCTGAAAAAATTTATCGCCAAGCCTTTACTGATTTCCCTACGCTTATTAACAGTGATGCCAAAGCTCATATAAATTTTGCTCAGGTGTTAGCACATAATGGCAATTATCAGGAGGCACAAGAATATTTTACCTTATCAGAAACAATACAAAATACAAAAAGCCAAACTGTTTTTTCACAACAAAACCCTACTGCTAAAAGCCTTGATAAACCTGTAAGTATTTTCCCTAATCGTAATACTTACAAAATAGAATACCTTGATTTCAATACATCAGCCCCTGAATTCAGTCCAATCTATTACAAAGATGGGATAGTTTTTTGTTCGCAAAAAGAATCTGCCACCAAATTAATGAATGATAAAGGTAGCTTGCTGGATTTATATTTTCCCAAGAATTTGAATAAAATACAGCAGTCAGAGGAAGCTAGTACTGACAAAAAAAAGAAAAAAAATACCTCTAAGAATGCAAAACCATTGAGTGATGATTATTCTTCAAGAAGGACCTCTAATGATACTAAGACTTTAAATTATTTTACAGAAGAGGAAGAAAGCTTTCAAGAACAAACATACTATTCTGACAGATTTGGTAAAACCATCTATTCAAAGTTTCAAGAAGGCCCCGCCACATTTAATAAAGACTTTACTAAAATCATCCTTACTCGTAACAGTTCAGTAGGCACTGCAAAAGGTTTAAATGAAGATAACATCAACAAGCTCAAACTTTATATTGCTGAAAATATAGGTGGTAAATGGACAGAGCTCATAGAATTGCCTTTTAACGATAATGAATTCTCGACAGCCCATCCGGCTTGGTCTAAAGATGAAAAAACGCTATATTTTGCTTCAGACCGCCTCGGTGGTTTTGGAGGGATGGATATTTGGTCTGTCGAATTTCAGAATGGCAAATGGGGAAGTCCTAAAAACTTAGGCAAAAATATTAACTCTAAAGGTGCTGATGTATTCCCTTTTCTTGACGAAAATGGGAATTTGTATTTTTCTTCAAATGGCCAAGGTGGTGAAGGAGATTTGGATATTTTCTTTGTCGAAAAAAATGAGGAGGGTATTTTTACAAAACCCACCAACCTAGGCAAACCCTTCAATTCTCCTTTTGATGATTTTGGAATTATCACGGATAAATATAGACAAATTGGCTACTTCACTTCGAATAGAAAACTAGGAGAAGACGGTGACATTTATCGTTTTTCGATAGATAATAGCTTAACGGATTGTAGAAAAATGAATGTGGTTGTCTTCGACGCAGAGACAAAAATGCCAATCAATAATGTTGTTGTTAAAATATCGTCTTCTGGCCACTTATTAGAAACCTTGAAGACAGATGCAGAAGGCTATATAAGTTTTTGTACTAGCCAAGATACTGACTATGCCATAACAATCGAAAAAGAATCTTATGCCATTAATAATATTGGCTATTCAACAAAAGGTGAAATAGATGATGTAGTCTCAAAACTAGAAGTACCTCTCATTAATATAAAGCCCGTAAAGCTTGATTTACAGATTTCGCCATTAAGCAATAGTAAATTAGTCAATAACAAATCTAAAAAATCATCTAATCTAAAGGAAAAATCAGTCATTACAGGTTTTGTAAGGAACGAGATTGATAAAAAACCCATGGAGGGCGTATTGGTTTCTTTTATGAATGCTTGCGACAATACAACTCAACAAACTATCACTGGAGCAGACGGTAGTTATACTTTTTATATCAACGAAGACTGTGATTATACGATAGAAATATCAAAAAATGGTTATAGCAAGAATGTTAATAAAATCAAAAAAGAGAAAAAGGGAAATGCTAAAATAATTTCTCAGGATTTAGAAATTTTTAAAGAAGGTGATTTGATTACGATGAACAATATTTATTATAATTCTGGTAGTGCTACTTTAAGAGCCGACGCCTTGAAAGAATTGAATAAATTAGTGGCTGTGCTTCAAAAAAACCTAACGATGGTGATAGAAATAGGGTCGCACACAGATAGCCGTGGAGATACACAAGACAATTTGAATTTATCATCCAGAAGAGCCCAAACTGCCGTTGATTACATTATTAGCAAGGGAATTAGTCGGAGTAGAGTTTTAGCAAAAGGCTATGGCGAAAGCGAGCTAGTAAATAGTTGTGCAAATGGAGTAAGTTGTACGGAAATTGAACATCAACAAAATCGCAGAACAACGGTAAAAATTATTAAAATTAAGTAATATTAAATGAAAGAGGTTGCCCCATATCCTGAGACAACCTCTTTTAATAATAGCTTTATCGAAAAGCAACTTCTATTAATTTGAACGAACCTCTCCTCCTAAATTAGACTTTACATTTCTTTCGCTAGGATTTCCTTTGTAGTTAATCATCCCGCCTGTTCCTGCTGAGGCATCTAACATTTTATTGGCACTTACTTGTGCCACACCACCCGTATGCGCTCTTATTTCTACTTCGTCGCTTATTAAATTATACGCAAATAATTCGCCACCAGTATTTACTTTTGTTTGCTGGAACATTGCTTTTCCTTCTAGATTTACGATGGCTCCTTGTACACTAGATAATTCTAAGTTATTAACACTTATTTTCAATGTTACGATGGCTCCTGATGAGGCGTCAACAAGTAAACGATTTCCTGTTAACGTTTCTGCCGATACCAATTCCGCTCCGCGACCTATCTGAAGACTAGCTAATTCGTTGGTATATTCTATTCTTACTTTAAATAACTTCTGAGAATCAGCTTTTCTTTTATTATTATCCCTATCAGTCAGTTGCTTAAATATTTTTGTTTTAACTCCAAGCTCTCCTCCAGAAACAGCTACAGTCAAATCTTCAAGATTTGCGCCATTTAGTGCTTCAGTTGTTATTTTATTAGTTTTACCTTTTACAAGCTCTACCTTCATGATGCCTTGCACATCGATTTTATTGAAGGATTGTAAAGTAACTTCTTGGTTTTGTTGTCCTAAAACAATTGACGACACAGAAGTTAATAATAACACGCATAAACTTTTTATTTTTCTCATAACCTTTGTTTGCTTATATGTCTATGTAAATGATTATTGAATACTATCACTTAGATGCATTAAACAACGTTAAGGTTGCATGAATTAGTACTTATATAAATATTGATTATTGTTCAGTAGTTACTATTTAGCGTTGATTAAGAATCTTTCTGAATCCATAAAAAGTTCTTTCCAACAATCGCATATCTTCAGTAATAATTTCAATAGAGCCTACCATTTCTGTTCTAAAAGGCAATGTTTTATCATAGTTGGTTTTCAGACCTAAAGGCAGTTTAATTTTTACTCGATATTGATTTCCCATCGGTGTAGATTCAATTTCTTGAATATTACCAGATAAGCTTCCGTATTCCTCAAAGGGATAATTAATTAATTTAATTATTGCCTGTTGACCAAGTTTTACTTTCCCAAAATTCTGAGCTGAAACATTGGCAAAAGCTACGATACTTTGTTTTTGAGGCAAAACTGCAAATAATGTATCACCAGCACGAATCATTTGGTTTTCAGTAAGGTTTTTCAAGAAACTCAAAGCACCATCTGAAGGTGCTGTAATTACATAATTTTGTTGCCAGTTTGCTAAAAGATTATCAATATTTTGGATTGATAGTTGAATATTATCCCTGTAAG
>NZ_JBWKYN010000033.1:0-39679 GCF_059423785.1 Arcicella sp. GW458-12-2-14-TSB2
CTATTTATATTTTTTATCTCTGATTAATCTAATGTTATTAAACTCGGGAAATACATGAATATCTTCCTCTGGAATAATTCCTCTACGAATCCAGTTCGTTACTAAAGACTCTTCTGCAATTTCATATTTGTTGCAATAGTTTTTGATAGTAAGCCAATCACTCAACTCAATTACTTTACCCTCTGACAGCATAAAGTTCTTTGCTTCTTCAATAAGTGCCTTAGCTTGGCTAAGAACATCATCCGTATGGGCATTAATAATTTGTACCATAGCTTTAAAGGAGATTTTTACCTCTTTTTCTAGTTTTTAAGTTCTTCAATAATTTGGTTAATTTTCAGAATTGAATCAAGATACTCATTGATTTCATCGTTTGTAAGGTTTTCAATTTCTTCCTCTAACCTTTTCTTGAGATTCGCTTTTGACTCCTCAAGCACTTCAATCATGTGTTCTTTCATATCCTAATTTGCAATACAAATAAACTACATGTTCGGTTAGCAAACAAACAGTTTAATGTGATTTAATCTAATAGGTGAATATTCTTCGCCCTTGTTGGTATTTTTACGGGGTCTCCTAAACCAAAATAGGCTGAAATTCCAGAACTACAAACATGAGTTCATTAAATCTCTTTTTTATTTATATACTCACCGAAGGTATTAAAAAGTTTACAGGAATATTTAACCCTTTACTAAGGCGAATTATCATCTCCATTTTTCAGGTAATAGATGAGTTGATAGTAATGCGTGACTTTGTAGAAAATTGTCTTTATTAAGTTTATTTTCTTTTGCAAAAAGGTAGGCTACATATAAATCATTGGGCTTCTCTACTAATTCGGGTAAATACTCAATATCTTGAATTTTATGTTTTAGATAACTGTCAAGTTCCATTTGTTCTCCTTCGATTTTTGAAGAAGAAATTACAGCTACCGATGTATAAAAGTAAAGCTTTGAGTAGTTAATTCAATTTTACCTACTTCCTCAATAGCCCTATTGCAGTCAATTAGCAAATTGCTTTGATAATCCTTAAAATATTTATCGCTTATAATTTTCATTATGATAATGCTGATTCAACTCATGGCGTGATTTAGAGTCATTTGTCAAATTTAAAGGCTTTTATTTTAACGTGATTTAAACTCTATCTAAAAAATCCTTAATTCCTCTGAAATATCCTTTGTAAGTTTTGAGAGTACTCTTTTTTCTAAATCCTCCTCTGAAATATAATTGCCAACAATCATTTTTTGTACATCTCCTATACTTGAAAAAAGTGTTCCTTCAAACTGATGATATAGACTATTGACATAAGAGTCTGAATATAAAATACTCGTTTTAATGAGGTCTTTGATATTATCTTTATGTTCGTTATAAATTGATTCTAAGCATAAATCTTCAATGTTTTGTTTTATTCTTTTATCTTCATCATGTTTTAAAATCACTTCAAAAGCATCTTCTTTACCATAAAAAAAATCTACACCTTTTCCTGCTAATAACTTTAATGAAAACTTACATTTATCTCCAAAGCCATCTTGATAAGGATGTATATGCGTCGATAAAGACCATTTATCACTTCCTTTCAGAGTAGAATTACAAATTTTGCATGACGGAACCAGATTATAAAAAGATAAAGCTAAGAAAGGATAATTGGCTTGGTTGTAGAAATGGTCAAATTCTGGTCTGGTTTTTCCTTTTTCTGTTCCTTTTTCTGTTCCTTTTTCAATAATTGTAAATGTGTATTGTCTATTACAATAAGGACAAACATTTACTTGTAAATTTATTGCAAGATGATAGGCATTATATTTTTTCCACGTTTTGAAGCCTTCATAGTTAAAAATCTCTAAAAGTTCTTTTTTATATAAGACTACTTTATCTTCTGGAATTTCAGTAATAATTTTTTCAAGTTCCTTAGGAAGACCTATTATAATTTCTTTTAAAGTAAATTGCTTTAATAATAAATCAGCAATTACTTTATGCTCCAATAGTTTCTTTTCAACATTTTTCTGAATACCCAAGTAATGTTCTTCCGCTAATTCAGGAAGGTTATTTCTTTTTATTTGAATCATCTCGTTTTGCTTCTTTTAACATTTGAATATCCTTTTCTAATTGTTTTCTTGACTCTTCAAGTTGCTTAATTCTATCGTCAATATTAAGATTGATTTGCTCATTGTATAAGTCCATTACTTTTTTACGGATTATTGGCTCACCAATTAAAGGAATCATCTGTTTAATTTCAGCTTTTCTTTGTGGACTTAACAGATTTCCTTTTTCTAATAAATCATCGATTAGTTCATTGATTTTTTTCTTCGCAAAATCTCCCATTAATCCATCTTTCATAAAGAAACCATCCGAAAGCAAGCTGTGGATATTTGCACCAAAAGTCATTTTTTTATCGTGAAGTGGATTTTTGATTACTTTGCATTTCCCTTCCTCATCTTTCTCTAAAAAAATCACATGATTATTTGGCACATCGGATAAGATAAAAGGAGAATGCGTTGCTAAAATCAATTGTATTGACTTTACACCCTCGTCCTCAAACATTTGAGACAAATTCTCTATCAAAGTATTTAAAAATTGTTGTTGCCAAGTTGGATGTAAACCGATTTCTCCTTCATCAATCAAAAATATTACATGTTTTATTTGACCTTTGACATAATTAATTCCATTCACTTCTCTTCTATGTTTTATTGTCTTTGTAATTAAATTAAACCTTGAGAAAACTCTAAGCATGGCAGTTTCGCCTGAACTAATACCTCTCCATGAGAATGACAAAAAATCTCTATTGACATTGAACCAAAAAAGTGGTTCTTGAATTTTTCGATAATTCAATACTAATCTTTGATATAAAAAATCATGGTTTTCTTTTTTCGAAATGTCGAGAGTTAATATTAAACGTTGACCATAACTATTATTTCTATCTACAAAAAGGCTCTTATTTTTAGAAAGTGAAAAACTTATCAAATCTGTTTCAAGAATTTGAGTAAATTGCTCAACAAACAGAACAGCATTTTTTGCCCATGCTTCAATTTGTCCATCATATTTTGAACCGATGTAATTGTCTTCTAAAATAATATATTCTGTGAAAAAATAATTAAACCATTTTTCAATAGGCTTAACATCCCAATTATCATCAAATCCAATCCATTGAGCCGAACCACCCCCATCTGTGAAAGAATTTATAAAAGAAAAGAACATACTCCACCTTAGAAGGAATAAAGCATATTCTTTTCCTGATATTTTTAACTCTAAACTATCTGAATTTTTATTCTTTTTTTTAAATTGATTAGGAAGTTGATTTATTAAAAAAGCTTTTAATATCGATTCTATAAAAGCGTCTTTATCTTTCAATATAGCTTGCCTTTCTTTATAATTTTCTATCATAAATTGTAATTCACCATCAATATTAAAATAAACATCGAGCATTTCTGGTGTTTGAAATTTCAATTTTTGATGGTTCTCACTTTTCAATACAAAATCCATTTGTTTTTCAATTTCTGAAATGTGCATTTGAATCTCTCTAACAATTGGTTTATGTGAGGAAATATCATAGCTACTTAAATCGGAATTCCTTTCTCTATTATCGAAAAGTCTTTGAACTAACCTATTGACGGAAGTATTAGTAGAAAAATCAAAAAAACAGTCACTTGGGAATAAAGATTGAGATGAACGTGAAATGAAATTATCAATATAGTTAGAGTACTGAACAATTAAAGTATCGTGATAATCAAGTTTTGAATGTTTTTCTATTTTTGTTTGAATATCAGTTTGAATTTTAATTTCACCTAATAGTTTTTCATCTCGGCATACGATGAAGTATTTCTCATTTTTGACTCCAAGATAAAAAATAGCTCCTTGTAAATTTAAAATACTCGTCTTCCCTGTTCCATTTTCACCAACAATGACAGAAATATTGGAAATCATTTTACCAAAAAATGATGGAATATAGTTTTGAGCTTTCTCAATAGAAAGAACTTTAGTCTGCGGATTAAATGAAATATTAAACTCAGCACTAAAATTTATGCCTTGATTTTGGATATTGCGGTAATCCTTAATCCATGTAAAAAGTAGTTCCATCAAATTTGGTGTTTAAAAACCTTATTTACTTCCCAATACAAAACTTAGAAAAAATATTGGCTAGTAAATCATCCGTAGTGATTTGACCTGTTATTTCGCCTAGGTGGTGTAGGGCAAAACGGATGTCTTGGGCTAGGAAATCGCCTGTGATGCTTTGGTCTAGGCCTTGTAAAACGTTTTCTAAGGCTCCGTTGGTTTGTAATAAATGTTGGTAGTGGCGGAGGTTGGTCACTACGGTATCTCCTGATTTTATTTCTCTGGTTTTTACTTTTCTAACCAACGTATCTTTTAAAGTGTCTATGTTTTTGTTCTCAGATGCTGAAATCCAAAGAATGTCTGGATAGGTGGTATCAAAGTCTGATTTTTTATCAGGTGATAATTTATCTACTTTATTGCCTACTAATAGATAAGGTGCGTTGAATTCCGAAATCTGTTGGGCTATTTCTGAAAGCTGTATTTCTGAAGCATCAAATAAATAAACTATCAAACTGGCTTTATCCATTTGTTGTAAGGTACGCTCTACACCAATGGCCTCGATGGTATCAGTAGTTTTGCGTAACCCTGCGGTATCTATCAATCGGAAGCGGATGCCTTCTATAAAGAGTTCGTCTTCTATCACATCGCGGGTAGTTCCTGCAATGTCTGAAACGATGGCTTTTTCTTCATTTAATAAACGATTCAATAGTGTCGATTTTCCTGCATTCGGTTTCCCTGCAATAACTGTCGGCACGCCATTTTTAATGACATTGCCCATCTCGAAACTATCAATCAATGGAATCAGTACTTTCTGTATCTTAAAGATTAATTGACGTAAATCATCACGGTCGGCAAATTCTACGTCTTCTTCACCAAAGTCTAATTCCAGTTCTATCAAAGACGCAAAATGAATCAGGGCTTCTCTGAGTTGAGCAATCTGCTTTGAAAAGCCTCCTCTGATTTGATTGATGGCTGTCTGATGCGAAGCTTCCGAATCTGAGGCAATCAAATCGGCAACAGCTTCGGCTTGGGCAAGGTCTAACTGTCCGTTGAGGAATGCACGTTGCGTGTATTCGCCTGGATTCGCCAATCTTGCTCCTTCACGCAATAACAGTTTAAGAATTTTCTGGATAATAAAGTCGGAACCATGACAAGAGATTTCGATGGTATCTTCACGGGTATAAGATGAGGGTGCTTTGAAAAGCGAAACCAATACTTCATCAACAATAGTGTTGTTGTCTCTGATAGTACCGAAATGGATGGTATGCGAAAGTTGTTTTTCTAGGTTTTTACCTTTGAATATTTTATTGACAATCGGGAATGTTTCTGAGCCAGAAACACGAATTACCCCAATGGCTCCAATGCCTTGCGGAGTAGCTAAGGCACAAATTGTATCTTGATTAAACATGAATTTGTAACACGATTTGATAGTTGCGACGTCCCGCAATCGTGGATTGAATGAGTTCGGTAACGATAGCGAGACGCCGCCTCGTACCAAATCGTGCTACAAATTTAAAACAAATCCTTCAATTTCATGGCAATACCCATATCACCACTGATTTTTAGTTTACCAAACATAAAGGCTGTCATCGGATTTAAATCGCCTGTCATTAAGCCTTGTAAATCTTTTAGGCTTACGCCAATAGTACAATCTGCCGCTTCGTCGGCATTGCTTACTTTTCCATCTCCACTGATAAAAATACTTCCTGCATCGGTTGCAAATTTAATAGATGAGCCTAGTCCTCCTTTGGCGGCTGCCAAATTGGTGATTTTTTGTGTTAATTCTTCAAAAGTCATGTTGCTGAGATTGATTATATTTTTAATATTGATTAAGACTTTTCTATTGTTAAAGACTTATTTTTTTTATCTTAAAATAAGATTTCTGTTCTTAAAGGCCTTATTTTTCTTCACTAAGTGTTTCGGTCAGAAATAAGATTTGTGTTCTTAAAAGCCTTACTTTTCTTCACTAAGCCTGTCTGTCAGAAATAAGATTTCTATTCTTAAAGGCTTACTTTTCTTGTCTTGACACAAGAAAAGTAACAAAAGAAAGTCAAGAAATTCCGAAACTCGCTTCGCTCAAACAGCGGAATTTCATTAAATGCTGACGCAAATGCAAAAAGAGAACGTCTTAAATAAAATAAGCCAATAGCTGAAAGCTGATGACTGATAGCTCACAGCTTACTGATAGCCGAAAGCTGATAGCTCACAGCTTATTGCTCAAAGCTCACAGCTATCTACGAAATTGTTTCTTTGAATACTCTCAATGTAGCGTCCCATGCTTTTTTGGCTACTTCTGCGTTGTAGCGGGTGGGTGCTGTGTCGTTATTGAATGCGTGTTGTGCGCCTTCGTAAACGTATAATTCGTATTTCGTTCCTGCTGCTTTTAGGGCTGTTTCATAGGCTGGAATGCCTGCGTTGATACGCTCGTCTAGTCCGCCGTAATGTAATAACAACTTGGCTTTTATTTTTGGTACATCAACCGCTTCTGGCTGGCGACCATAATAAGCAACTGCCGAATTTAATGTTGGCGAGTTTACTGCTAATTGATTAGCTAATCCTCCGCCCCAACAGAAACCTACACAACTGGTTTTGCCATTGCTTTTTGGTAAAGCCTTTAGATAATCAAAGCCTTTTAAAAAGTTATTGGTATTTTTAGCAGCATCTAATTTACTGAATAAATTACGGGCTTCGTCTTCGTTTTCGGGTGTTCCTCCTAAAGGCGAAAGGGCATCTACTGCCAAAGCATAATAGCCTGCTTTTGCTACTCTGCGGGCAACATCTTTGGTGTGTGGATTGAGTCCGCGATTCTCATGAATGACAATCACTGAACCAATTTTTCCTTTGATTTTCTTAGGTTGAGCTAAATAGGCTTTCATCGTACAGCCATCACCTTCGTAAGTAATATCTGATGTTTCGATATCTTCGTCGTTTTCAGGGATAGTAGCTGCATGAGCATAATTTACTTCTAGTAGCGGTAATACCGACATAGCGGCTACCGTACTGCCCGTCAGTTTAACTAGACGTTTAAGGAAATCTTCACGCGTAAGAGGCTTGTGCGTGTACTCGTCAAAAAGGTTAATAATTTCTTGGTTCATAGTTATTGTTGTTTAGTTGTTGAGCTATGAGCTATGAGCTATGAGCTATGAGCTATGAGCGTTTTTTCTATCTATTAAATCCTACCTTATCACTCAAAAGTTTATAAATGCCTGATATTCAATCCTTATCACTAGCGGGTGACTTAAGTCACCCGCTAGTGATAAGGATTGAAAGCTTGATTTGAAGGGTTATTCTACACCATTTAAATCAATAATTACATATTTATGCTAACTTTTAAGACTCTTAAAAAATGCGGCTAATCAATAGCCTTTAAATCTAATGCTCATGACATTAATCGAAAACCAAAGTCTAAAGCTCATTACTCATTGCTTATAGCTCAAAACTAATACAATTACTTTAAAAATTCTATGTTTCTTTTTAGTCCTGCATACTTTGTTCTTTTTAACGGAGACTTTTTAAAGATGGTTTGAAATACCTCTTCCGTGATTTCTTCCCAATCGCTTTTAGTAAAATTCGCCAAGTCGGGATGAAGATTAAATTGGGGTTCTTGGTGTGGTTTTGAAAAACGATTCCAAGGACAAACATCCTGACAAATATCACAACCAAAAAACCAGTTTTCAAATTTATTTTGTACCTCTAAGGGTATTGCCTCTTTTAGCTCAATCGTATAATAACTGATACATTTCGAGCCGTCTACTACATAAGGTTCGACAATGGCATCCGTCGGACAAGCATCTATACAACGTGTACAAGTACCACAATAGTCTTTTACGGGGCCGTCAGGTTCTAACGGTAAATCCAAAATCAGTTCGGCGATAAAAAAGAAACTGCCTTGATTTTTATTGATAATATTACTGTTTTTACCTATCCATCCTATGCCCCCTTTTTTTGCCCAAGCCTTATCCATGACAGGTGCAGAGTCTACAAAAGCCCTTCCTCCTACTTCCCCGATTTCTTCTTGAATATAGGCTAAAAAAGTTTGTAGTTTCTCTTTTACCACAAAATGATAGTCTTTACCGTAAGCATATTTAGATAGTTTTAAATCATTTACACCTTCGGGAAGTCTTTCGGCAGGGTAATAATTAAAGAGCAACGAAACCACCGACTTGGCATCATCCACTAACAGTCGTGGGTCTAGCCTTTTATCAAAATGGTTTTCCATGTACTGCATCTTGCCATGCTGATTGGCTTTTAACCAATTTTCTAGTCTAGGAGCTTCCTCCTCCAAAAACCCTGCTGCTGAAATACCACAATAATCAAAGCCCAATTCTTTGGCTTTTTGTTTAATTAAAAAGGAATATTGGGCTTTGTCAATCATTTATTATGTAAGCAATTTGAGATACTAATCTAATCACCAATCACTATTTACTAATCACTACTTAAGTTAAGCAATTTTTACAGAAGTCATCGTTAAAGAACCACCCACAGGCACATCATTAAAGAAACTTACTTCCTCGTTCTTTTCTTGCATCCCTAAAATATACAATAATGGATAGTAATGGTCTGGCGTTGGAATCGCCAATTTAGCAGCCTCGCCCATACTTTCATAATTTATTAAAGGTTTATGATTGTTCTCGGCAATATTCTTTTTGAATTTCTCATTCATTTCTATCGTCCAGTCATAGCCATAAGCCCCGTCTATTCTCCGAAAATCTACCATGCGTAAATTATGTACCATGTTGCCACTGCCAATAATCAATACGCCTTTGCGACGTAAAACTGCCAACTCTTGTGCCAATTCATAATGATACTGTGGCGACTGGTGATAATCAATGCTTAATTGCAAGACTGGAATATTGGCTTTTGGGTAAATATGACGAATAATCGTCCACGTGCCATGATCTAAACCCCATTCGTGGTCTAAATGCACCTCCGTTTTAGTAATCAGTTTTTTAGTTTCTTCTGCTACTGCCAAGCTACCTTTGGCAGGATATTGCACATCAAACAGTGCTTGCGGGAATCCACCAAAATCATGAATGGTTCTGGGCTTTTCCATTGCCGTCACAAAAGTACCTCTTGTAAGCCAATGTGCCGAAATAACAATTACTGCGGTAGGCTCTGGAAAATCATTGGCCAAACTTGCCCATTGTTGACTAAATTGATTATTTTCGATGCCATTCATCGGCGAGCCATGACCAATGAAATACAATGGCGTTTTTTGTTCTTGTTTGGATAGCTGATCTGAAAATGCTTTTAATGTTCCTAATGCTGACATGGTTAGTACCCCTACAGAGGCTTTTATAAACTCTTTCCGTTTCATTTCTTTAAAATACTATATTTTATGCAACGGATTGCTTGATTAGTAAGTTCAAAGAGTAACTTAGCATGAAAATTGGTAAGTAATTTTACTCATTTTTTAACATATTTCGTGATATTTATCATTTTCAGAATTTTCTTTGGGAAAACAATTTTGACACGCAGTATTATTTTTTTAAATTAGGGTAATAACAACTAATAAATTATCAAAAGCCTATGAATTTTAGTTTTGACAACTACCAAACCGAAGGCTTCTTCGATGAAATGTTTGATGCACAAGGTAATGTGCGTATGGGGTACGAAGCATTCAAGGAACGGGTAGAACAGTTAAAGATTGACGAGTTTATTCGTCGCCACCAAGCAGCAGAACGCTCTTTAATGGCAATGGGTATTACTTTCAATGTTTACTCGGAAAATGAAGGAACAGAACGCATCATGCCTGTTGATATTATCCCCAGAGTAATAGAAGCTGATGACTGGAAAAAAACCGAGAAAGGTTTGATACAACGCATTACGGCATTGAATATGTTTTTGGATGATATTTATCATGACCAAAAAATATTGAAAGACGGCATCGTTCCCCGCGAATTGATTGAAACTTCAAAAGACTTTTTACGCCCTTGTGTGGGTATTCGTCCACCAAAAGGCATTTATATCCACATTACGGGAACAGATTTGATTCGTGGCGACGATGGTAAGTTTATGGTGTTGGAAGACAACCTCCGCTGTCCGTCGGGTGTTTCTTATATGCTCGAAAACAGAGAACTGCTAAAACGTACCTTCCCAGAAGTATTAGGAAAAACCAGAGTACAGTCAATCTCAGATTATCCAAACAAATTGTTGCAGATGTTACAACACATCAGCGACAGACCAAACCCTACGGTTTGTGTATTGACTCCGGGTATTTATAATTCAGCTTATTTTGAGCATTCTTATTTGGCTCAACAAATGGGTGTTGAATTAGTTGATTCACGAGATTTAGTAGTGCATGATGGTTATGTAAAAATGCGTACTACTAAGGGATTCCAGATTGTAGATGTTATTTATCGCAGAATTGACGATACATTCTTAGACCCTAAGGCTTTCAATCCAGATTCTTTAATTGGTATTCCAGGCATTTTTGATGTGTATAAAAAAGGTAGAATTGCCTTAGCAAATGCCCCAGGAACAGGCGTGGCAGATGACAAAGTAATTTATGCGTATGTACCAAGAATCATCAAATATTATTTAGGCGAAGACCCTATCATCCCGAATGTGGAAACCTTTATTTGTGGTGAAGAAGATGATTGTAAATATGTATTAGAAAATATTGAGAAACTGGTAGTAAAAGAAGCTAACGAAGCAGGTGGATATGGTATGTTAATAGGTCCTAAATCTACGAAAGCAGAACAAGAAATATTTAAAGCTCGTATCAAAGCAAATCCTAGAAATTACATTGCTCAACCTACGATTTCACTGTCGAGAGTACCTTGTTTGATTGATGATCATTCAGAAGGCAGACACGTTGACTTACGTCCATACATTCTTTATGGAGACGGTGTAAAAGTTATTCCAGGTGGATTGACTCGTGTAGCATTGCGCAAAGGTTCATTGGTAGTAAACTCATCGCAAGGTGGGGGGTCTAAGGATACTTGGGTATTGTATTGATAGTCTCATTATTAACATTAAGAGGCTGATAAATCTATGGATTTATCAGCCTCTTTTATTGTTTCTATATCATTAATTGAGCTAATTCACTTGAATTGATTAATTGTATATTTTCTGAACTACAAGCATTAATATAATCACTATCAAAACTAGCTAATATCGGTATATTACAAACTTTACAAGTAGCAAGAATAAGCGCATCATTAGGTAAAAGATTATATTTTTGCATGAATAAAAGACTCAACAATATAGCTTCTTGAGGAGTATCAAGTAATGTAAAAAAGCTCAAAAACGATTTTGTATCGTGTTTTGAAAGTATTTCATTTATTTTACCACTTTCACAAACGCTAATTGGAGACTTCCCTGCTAGTATCCCTACCAATTTATAGAAATATTCACTTGCAACAATACTGTTTAAACATAGTTCCAATTTTGGATTATCCAGCAAAATCGAGAGCAAATCTGGATTTCTCCCATTTTCAAACTCAATTAAAATACTACTATCTAAGAATACTCTCATTGTTCATACAATTCTGATTTTGATGGATAATAACCACTATTTGCTTTAAGGATGCCTCTGAACTTAGACAGTCCATTTTTTCGATGATTATGTTCCGATTCCGTCAATACATTCGAATCTTGAAAATGTGTATTCGTTGTAAAGTGTTTAATATTTAATTGTTGAGCTATTGTCAGAATTGACTGTAAGTCGTTCTCATTTTCTATTTGCAATACTACCTGTGTCATAATTTGTAGCTGTTTATTAATCAAATATACTAAAAATTATGACACTCAATTAACACTTCTTAAGAATAACACTTACGATTGAAACTTTATTTTACCCTACAAACATTTGAATACTTTTGATTCTTTGGTAGATTTGAGTAAACTAAACCTTATCTATCATCACTATGAAAAAAATTATCTTATTCATCTGTTTAATCTTTGCTTTTACTTCCATCTCATCCTTTGCTCAGGTAAACAAAACGCTTTTGGATAGTCTTACTATCGCTATTGAACACGGAGCATATTCTAATATTGATGGTATGGTGGTATCACAAAAAGGGAAATTAATCTATGAAAAATATTTTAATGGATTGACAAAAGCTAGCTTGCACGATACTCGCTCGTCTTTCAAATCTATCACAGGTTTACTTGTCGGCATCGCCATTGATAAAGGGTATATAAAGAGTGTTAATGAGAAAGTTTATTCATTTTTCCCTGAATATAAAGACTTTAAAAACTGGGACAGTCGAAAAGACGGTATGACAGTTCAACACCTTTTAGCAATGAAATCGGGATTTGATTGTGAAGAATGGGATGGTGCTAAAGATTGTGAGGATGAAATGGCGGAGACTAAAGATTGGGTAAAGTTTTCGCTTGATTTACCTATGTCACATCCTTCTGGAACGCATTGGGCATATACGTCATGTAATACCATGATACTCGGTGGTATTGTTGCCAATGCTTCAAAAATGTCTATTTTAGCATTTGCTGACAAATTTCTTTTTCAGCCTTTAGGCATTAAAAATTATCGTTGGACAAAAGACCCATCTGGACATGGCATGACCGCAGGGTCATTTTATATATTACCGTCTGATATGGCTAAAATTGGAGAATTGGTATTGAATAAAGGGACGTATAAAGGCAAAAGGGTTGTTTCAGAAAAATGGATAAAAGAGGCTACCCAGCCAATTACTAAGATTGAAAATTTCTCAAACGTAAAAATCTCAAAAGCTAAATCTGCCATCCCACAACCCACCTATTATGGCTATACTTGGTATAATGAGGAAATAAGGACAGATAAAATCAGGCATAATGTAATATTTGCATCAGGCAACGGTGGGCAATATATTATGGTAATACCAGACTTAGCCTTGGTGGTAGCATTTACAGGCAATAGTTACAATTCTTCCAAATCAAAACTGCCTTTTGCAATATTGATAAAATATATACTCCCGTATGTTGAAGGGGAATGAGTTCTTGTTTTTCACTCATGGCATTAGTTTGGCAATCTAAACTTTTAGGAGAGGGTAAATATGAAACGATTGAATACCTATTTGCTTCCTGATATTTTTTCAAGAATATTTTTGACAAACTCAATTGAAACCCCTGCTAACTTAGCGCATTGCTCTACAGTTAATCCCATACTTAAACCATTTTCTATGGTCTCAGTCTTAACTAAAATTTCTTTTCTAGCCTCTGCTTCTTTGATTTTTTTACTTTCAGCTTTTACAGCTTCTGCATTTCGAGCAATTAGTATTTCAAAGGATGCTTTCTCATCTGGTGTCATTTTTCTGCTATCCAATTCATCAATAGCAACTTTTAACCATTCTTCATCCCAAAATTTAGGGAACTGAGTTGGTTTCGTAACTGTATGTATCGTTTTCATGGTATATATCAGCTTTTCTAAATCAGTTTGACAATCAGATTCTTGTAAAACAAATTTATCTAATTCTACCGTAATAAACGACATTTGTTCATCAAAAAGTTCACCTTGTTCATTTCTTAGATTAGCAACTGAATGAAATTGTGGATAAGAAAAAATATTGTTTGCTAAGATAGCAACACAGTAGATTTTAGTAAGTGTTCCATAATCAAATTTACCCCGTTTCACCATTGCATTGAATTTGTGCAATGCATAGAATTTCATACGTTGTACAAAATAGGGTGCTTCCCCAAATTGCATTTCTACAATAAAGTGATTATTATTTTCATCTGTGCAAGCTAAATCAAAAATTCCGCCTCTACTATCTTGCGTAATACCTTCAAAGGTATTTTTGCGGTCCGCCGCCGCGGTCGAATCTTACTTCCTTTATCGGTATTTCAGACTTTATTAATGCTTGCAATGCTCTTCGTAAGAAAAGTGTATTCGCTTCATTGCCAAAAGTTGCCTTAAATCCATAATCTGAGATTATCGGAATAAATATTTGGTCGTAGGTGTATAGTGTTTCCATGATGGGAAATTACAAAAAACAGTCGTTTTTTAAAAGATAAACATTATTTTTTATGTGATGTAAACTGGACATCACTCATGGCATGACTTAGCTAAACTATTGTGATAATAAACAGACTAACTATTAGTCATGCCATGAGTTTGTTACCTAATATCATTACCGTATCCTACTCCCTTCCTCTTCTACATTATTTGTTTTACTACGACTACGAGTTGTACTGCCAAAGCTTCTGGAATAACTTAATTTAAAAATCCTTGCATAGGCCGTCTCGTCCATATAATGCACTTTATTATTTTCTATAAATACTACAGGGGTAACTACGCCTACTTCAGTATAAATATTCATTGATTTAAAAATATCCGTAATCGCCAATTGTATCGTTCCTCTGTCTTTATCTAGCTTTTTGGCTATGCCCAAATTCATTACGCCAAAACCTTTTATCATATTGGGGCCATCAAATTGGTTTGTACTATGCCATCCTGTGATTTCTACTTCGATATTCTGTGGTAGACTTATACTCTGATTCAAGAAATAATTATGGAACAAATATGCATTTTCGGCAACTTGAGGGGTATATCCAACTTTGTATTTACGATAAGCCGTTGTCCCTCCTATGGTTATTTTCCACCAACTAAAAAGCTGAATAGGCACATTGGTAGTGAGACTGACACTATTCATATAATCCAGATTTTGTGGAGATAAGATAAATATATCTTTGGCGGCAGTTGTACTTAATTGATAACGAATGATTGGATTTACTTCCTGTTGAATACCTAACCCAACGCTTATATTTTTATGGGTAAAAGTAGTTTTGAAGGCATTGGTAATGCTTGGTTTTAGCAATGGATTGCCTGTAAAAACCGAACTAGGGTCATTATAAAATAAGCCAGCAATCAAGTCATTATAAGCAGGTCTGCTGATGCGACGCGAAAGACTCACTACGTAACTACTATTTTCAGCTATTTTATGGGTAAAATTCAATGAAGGAAAAAATTGCGAATAGGTATTTGTATGATGATTAATATCTCTTGCCCAATATTCATACCTCAAACCCGTAGTGAAAGACATTTTAGGGCTTAGGGTAAAATCAAACGAAGAATAGGCGGCTAAAATACTTTCGTTACTAATGACAGTACTTTGAGAGCGACTATCCAACACCCAAACGTCATGCTCCTTTTTTTCTACTTTACTATTATTTGTATTGCTAGAATAACTCCCTTTGACGCCCGTTTCAACATTTATTTTATCAGTCAACTTCGTCGAAAAATCACCTTTTAATACGCCAATATTCAGTTCAGAAAGGCCTTCGCCTCGGTTACCTTCTGTAAAAACTGAGTCTGATGGTTTGATGATATTCCCTGATTTATCATAATAGGTGCTATTAATCAACGATGGGCTATTGTTTCTGAAATACCAATAACTGGCATCAATATTCAGTTTAGATTTTATGGATAATTGTTTTTCTAAAAATGCGGAAGATTGTACATTTTGTCCAAGATTATTCCCTAACGAATTTATCTTCATGGCAAAATAATTGCCCGATTGAAAATCATAAAATCCATCGCTTTGAACATTTGGTTTTGTAGTTGAATGTAAGTAGGTTATGCTCCCTCCCACTAATGTTTTAGGGTTCAGTCTGTGGTCAAATCCCAGTGAAAGGTTATGACTATTTTTTAAGTTAACCGTCGCACTATAAAAACCACTGGTATAAGCTCCCCCCAATGCAGGGAAATTCAATGCACCATAGGCCTGCCAACTTGACTTAGCCTCGTCGTGTAACATCGAGTAAGAAGCGTAGTAATTGGAGTTTTTAGTGCCATGTGATAAATTAATAGAAGCAGATGCTTTCTCGCCAAACCCATAGCCTAACGTTGAAGAAAAACTGAGTTTTGTCCCTTCATATTCATTTTTCTTTAAGACAATATTGATTAGTCCTGCCCCACCTTCGGCATCATATTGGGCTGTTGGCGACGTTATGATTTCTATTTTATCAATATTATCAGCATTCATGCCATTGAGCATTGCCATTACTTCCGTCAATGACAAGCGAACTGTTCGTCCATTAATCATCACCGATACACCACTTTGTCCGTTTAAACTAAAACTATTATTTCGGTAGTCAATAATTACCCCCGGTAATCGTTCTAACACCTGTAGGGCAGAACTCCCTTTCGTCATTAAACTACTCTGAACATTGATCACTTGTCCGACGGGTGTAGTCTGAATCAAATTCTTTTTGGTGCTTACCACGACTTCGTTCAGTGCATTGATATTCTCGACCATTTGTAAAACGCCAATATCCAACGCTTCGTTTTGCAGAGATACGGTAATGGGTTTTGTAATCATAGACTGGTAACCTACACTACTCACGCCTATTAAAAAGACGCCTTCCTTTACTAAGGGCAATGAAAACACGCCTTTTTCATCCGTATACGTTCCTTTTAGGATAAGTGTATCGCTTGCTTGGTACAATACAACATTTACAAAAGGGATGGCTTCATTGGTTTTATTAATTATTTTACCAGTAATTTGTCCGTAAGTAGTTGTTGCTATTAAAATGGCAATAATTAAAAGTAAGGCATTGGTTTTCATTGGCTTGTCATTTTGATTGTTAGTCAAAACAACAGCACATTTCCAAGATAAAATAATGTGATTGACAAGTCTTAGATTTGTATTGACCAAATGCAGAAAAAGCTCATAATCACGTTAAATAGTCATTATTGCATCTTGTCATTTTACTGATGTCGTTCGTCAATATGGATAGGTTATTATTGAGCATCAACGTATTTTGCAAGCTATTCTCTTTCATAAAATGTTCAATAACAAGGCTAATATCTTTTCAAAGAACAGTTGGTTTATTAAATATAAACTATACCACATCCCTTTTGGGTTTTTATACCACATCGCTTGGTGGACGCTTACTATCCGTAATTTTAGTGCCGTAGCGAATAATTTATTGAGTAGTGCCTACTCTATCAAATTCTTGTTTTATGTAGTCTTTCAAGCCATTGCGGTTTATTTCAATTTGTTTTACCTGATTCCTCATTACCTTCAAAAAGGCAAGTATGGACTGTATATTTTATTTTTATTACTCGTTGTGCTCAGCACTTCGTGGTTTATTGTCGCGGGTTATTATACCAGTGCTTATCTTTCTGATTTCACCTTCAAAGAACTTTATCAAAAAGAACCCAGTGATTTTATGTTCTTTTTCCTGATCAATGCCCTACCGTCGACGATGGCGAGTACAACCCTTGCGATGAGTATCAAACTGACAAAAAATTGGATTCAATCAGAACGAAAGCAACATGTATTAGAAAAAGAGAAATTGGAAACAGAATTGAAATACCTGAAATCGCAGTTCAATCCTCATTTTTTGTTCAATACCATTAATTCCATCTTTGTATTGATTCATAAAAACCCAGACTTAGCATCTGAATCACTGGCTTCATTTTCAGATTTACTTCGTTATCAACTTTACGAATGCAACGAAAACGAAATAGCCTTGGAAAAAGAATTGTTCTTTCTGAATAACTTTATTGAATTAGAAAGGCTACGGTTGGATGAGAAACAAACTGATTTAAAATTTGAAATCAACAACCATTCCGCTATCGGTCAAACGATTGAACCGTTTATCTTAATGCCCTTTGTTGAGAATGCGTTTAAGC
The DNA here is from genome assembly GCF_059423785.1 of Arcicella sp. GW458-12-2-14-TSB2. Lineage (NCBI taxonomy): Bacteria > Pseudomonadati > Bacteroidota > Cytophagia > Cytophagales > Flectobacillaceae > Arcicella > Arcicella sp. GW458-12-2-14-TSB2. The sequence continues at coordinate 17,620 of NZ_JBWKYN010000033.1, forward strand.
ATGTTTCAAAAGGCAAAGGACAACAAAACTACATCAGTATGACGCTAGACATTGATAGTGAGATGGTTCATTTGATGATAGAAAATAGTTTTGTAGTGGCTCAGAAATCAGACAATGGCATGTATGAAAATAGTGGCATAGGGCTAAAAAACGTCATACGAAGACTAGATTTATTATATCCCGAACATTACAAATTAGCTATTAATGAAACTACCGACAGGTATAAAGTGGCGTTAAAGTTGGCATTGAATAAAAAGCAATCTCTAATCCCTCAAACAACCTTATGATGAAATTAACTTGTGTAATCGTAGACGACGAGCCTTTGGCCAGAGAAGGGCTAGCTAAATACGTAGAAGCCATCGACTATCTAACCTTAGTAGGAATGGCTGAAAACCCGTTAGAGTTAGATAAACTGCTAGAAAACGAAAACGTAGATTTGATTTTTTTGGATATACAAATGCCATTTATGAGTGGTTTAGATTTCCTAAAAATTAAAAAAGACTTACCAATGGTGATTATCACCACGGCCTATCAAAACTATGCGTTAGAGGGATTTCAATTTGATGTGATGGATTATTTACTAAAACCCATCACCTTCAACCGCTTTTTTAAAGCTGTTTCCAAAGCCCGTGAATATCAACAATATCGCAATCAAAAAGCGGGCATGATAGAAGAAATTGACCGAAACGATTTCTTCTTTATCAAATGTGACAATAAGTTCGAAAAGATATTCATTAATGAAATACTCTTTATTCAAGCCTTAGAAAACTATGTTTTTATCCAAACCGAAACAAATAAATACATGACCTTGATTTCTTTAAAAGCGGTGGAAGAATATCTTGACAAAAAGCACTTTATCCAAGTCCATAAATCGTATATCATTGCTGTTTCAAAAATAAAGACAATTGAAAACAATGAAATATTCATACAAGGCTTCAAAATTCCATTGAGCAGAAGTTTCAAAGAGCAGGTATTAGACAAAGTTTTGAAGGATAATTTGTTGAGAAAATAATTGCGATTAATAAAGGTCTGGCATCAATACTTTCTAAAATTATAAGCATCTAGAACGCCTATAATCAACAAACTTGTTGCATATTGTGCAAAAGACCATCATAAATAGACTGCTAGCATGAAACAGAAAGAAATTGTATATCATTCATTAGCTATTATTGCTTTTGTATTTTTGCCTGTTTTGTTGTACCCTCATCCGCCCGAAGCCGAAAATGTTCTTTTTGCTTCACCTACCATTCGGGATTTTATTGGCAATGCTTTGATGATGGCTTTCTTTTATATCAATTATTATTACTTCATTCCCAAAATTTATCTTGACAAAAAATACCTGATTTACGGTTGCTTATTGATAGCTTTTCTGTTGTTGATTAGCTGGTTTCCGTCTTTTGTTACGGGCAGATTTTTGCGTGAGGCTAATACTTTTCATCAAGGAGAAATGCCTCCTCCTCCCATGTCAGGACATTTTCCAGCCCATTTCCCACCCAAACCAAGCGAAGGTACTTTTCTTGAGGAAATCAAGCATCATATTTTTGTTTATGGCATCGTAGTGCTTTTTTCCATTTTATTGCATACACGCAACCGTTTACTGAAGACAGAAAATGAAAAATTACAAGCTGAACTCTCTAACCTAAAAGCTCAGATTCATCCCCATTTTTTGTTCAATACGCTGAATAGTATTTATGCGTTGGCGATTCGGAAAGATGATAAAACGCCCGAAACAATCATCAAACTTTCGGAGTTTATGCGCTATCTGCTGAAAGATGCTAATCAACATCAAGTTGCTTTGGAAAAAGAAGTTACCTATATCGAAAACTATATAGATTTACAAAAGTCACGTTTAAGAAATAGCGTTGCTATTGATTATTGGCGTACTGGCAATTTCAACGACAAGCAAATTGCGCCACTTTTGTTGTTCAATTACATTGAAAATGCCTTTAAACATGGCGTAAACCCCGAAGAAAACTCAAAAATTAGCATAAAAATTAGTCTTGTAGACCAACACCTGAGTTTAGAAGTAAAGAATAATATTGTTACGCAAAAAAACACTGAAAATTCGTTGAATATCGGAATGCCCAATACACAAGAAAGACTAGACCTCTTGTATCCTAAAAAATACAGCCTAGCTATTCAGAAAACGGCAGAAACTTATACTGTGCTACTTGATATATTATTAACATGATAAGAGCTATCGCTTTAGACGACGAACAACCTGCTTTAGAAATTATCGATTTCTTTTGTAGCCAAATAGCAGGAATTGAATTACTGAAAACTTTCACCAAAAGTGCCGAAGCCAGATTGTATTTAGAAGAACATCCAGTCGAGTTGATATTCTTAGATATTAATATGCCTGCCATTTCGGGCATAGATTTTTTCAGAAATATTCCTCAAGAAATCATGGTCATTTTCACAACTGCTTTTAGTGAATATGCTGTTGAAGGTTTTGAATTGAAAGCTATTGATTATTTATTAAAACCATTTACGCTCCAACGTTTCCAACAAGCAACCCAAAAAGCCATTGATTTACAGCAATTTTACCTTCAAAATCAACAGCAATATTTATATTTCAGAGTTGACTATGGTTTAGTGAAAGTATTCGTATCAGACATTATTTTTATTGAAGGATTAGACAATTACCTTAAAATTCATCTACTTAACCAAAAACCATTGATAGTAAGAATGACGATGAAAGCTTGTCTTGAAAATCTTTCTAACAATCAATTCGTCAGAGTGCATCGCTCTTTTATTGTGGCAATAAAGCACATCCAATTTGTTAGAAATAAAATGATTTTTATTTCCAAAGAAACAACTTTACCGCTTGGGAATAGCTATGAAGAGGGATTTTTTAACATTTATGGGAAGTAGGAATCATAAGTTTTGAGTTGTGAGCTGTGAGTTTTGAGCTCTTATCTGTGATGAATTTTAAAATAAAGATTAAGACAATAATCTATTTTCACCACAACATTTCCCCTATTCACCACAACAAAGCAATATTCATCCTGTATAATGTGTAATTCTTTTGTAGAAATACAAACAATTAATACATATACTTTATGAAAATGAAATCTCTTTGCTTAGGTTTTTTTAGCTTACTCACACTTTGGGGAGTACAAAGTTGTAAAGAAAGCACCTCTACGGTTACGCCTTCAAGTCCGAGCATTACGACGCTCGATTGTTCATCCACTACTTTTTCAAGCACTGCTACTAGCGGAACTGCGTATTCTGGGACTGCCACGATAGCCTACACTGGTGGAAATGGTGTTGCTTATACAGCAAGTACAGTGACTTCAACAGGTGTTACAGGCTTAACTGCTACTTTATCGGCAGGTACTTTAGCAAGTGGAGCAGGCACTTTGAGTTATTTAATAACAGGCACACCCGCTAGTACGGGAACAGCTGTTTTCGCAATTACTTTAGGTGGACAATCCTGTTCTGTTTCATTAACCGTAGGCACCACTTCTGGAACTGGCGGAACAGGCACTACTACAGGATCAGTCTCTCAAGTGGTAGAATTGGCCAATGCATTCTTAGCTACTTTATCTACTTCACAACAATCATCCGTTGTTTTAGCTTTGAATCTCACTAATGCCAAAAAATGGTCAAACTTGCCTTGTGGGGTGCAATGTCGCCAAGGGTTAGCATTCAGTACTTTAAGTGCTACGCAATTGGCTGCTGCCAAAGCTGTAATTCAAGCCGCTAGTGGTACAACCGCCAATGAAGGATATAGCGAGTTTTTACAAATCAACTCGGCAGATGATGTATTAGGCACAAAATCAAGTGGCGGATATTCTTCTGGTTATTATATCATTGCTTTCTTGGGTACTCCGAGTACGACAGGCAAATGGATGCTACAATTTGGCGGACACCATTATGCCCAAAGTGTTACGTATGAAGCAGGGTCGGTGGTCAGTACTACGCCTTCTCACCAAGGAATTGAACCTAAAAGTTGGACGGCAAATGGTGTAACCTATTCGCCTTTGGCAGAAGAAAGAAATGGAATGGCAAATATGTTGGCATCCTTCACAAGCACTGAATTAGCTGCTGCTAAAATTACCTCTACTTTTTCGGATGTAACAATGGTTCCGGGTTCTACAACCAATACGTTCCCAACGACCAAACTAGGCGTTAAAGTAAGTACGCTTAGTACAACAGCACAAGCCAAAGTATTGGCCGCTATGATGCCTTGGGTGAATGATTTGGATGATGCCTCTGTGATAGCATTCACCAAAATATATTCAAACGAATTAGCTGACACCTATGTGACTTACGCTAGTAATACCAGTGGTACTTCGGGCAATGCTTCTACCTTTTTTACGACTAATACCGACTATGTCCGTATTGATGGGCCGAGTGTTTGGATAGAATTCATTTGTCAAACGGGGGTAGTATATCCTGCAGAAATTCATTATCACAGTGTTTACAGAGACCACAAACGTGATTATATAGGTCTATGATACGTATAAGAGCAACTTTTATCAGCCATTTTTCAAAAAGAAAATGGCTGATAATCAACATCATAACAATGTTGATTATCGGGAATGTATCAAAAACATTGGCACATCAAACGCCGAGTACAGTAGTATTACTTGATGTCAGTCCTAAGCAAGTGGCGGTAGAATTACAATTACCTATTGGAGAATTGAAGTTAGCTTTTGGACGGCCGTTGACTAAAAACCCAGCAAGTATCATTCCCACAATGGGGCCTCAAATCAAAGAGTATTTATTGGCTCATATTCATCCGATGGTAGCAAAAGACCAGCCGTGGATGGTGGAAATAAAAGATATGCAATTGCAAAAAGGCGAGCAAGCATATAGCGGTCCCTTTCAGGAAATTATCGTGCATTTGATACTTACACCACCAGAAGGAGCAGATACGCGTAATTTTATTTTTGATTATGATGTCATTATGCATCAATTAGTCACCCACAGTGCTTTAGTTTTACTCAGAAGCGACTGGGCATCTGGAAAAACCAATACTGAGCCTACAGAAATAGGCGTAATAAGAGTTGATACCAAAACAGCACTGATATATCCTTTAACAATAAATTTAGCAGCAGGCAGTCACTGGAAAGGGTTTGCAGGAATCTTTGCTTTGGGCGAAGAACATATCAAAGAAGGCATCGACCATTTGATGTTTCTATTGGTATTATTGTTGCCGATTCCTTTAAGTTATGCTAAAAAAAGATGGGGTAATTATCGTTCGGTTCGAATCAGTTTAGTACAAATTTTGAAAGTAGTTACTGCTTTTACGATTGGGCATTCGATAACACTTTTAATGGGTGCGATGGCTTGGGTTATTTTGCCTAGTAAATGGATTGAAATCTTGATTGCTTGTTCTATTTTGGTTTCGGCCATTCATGCTATCCGCCCCATCTTTGCAGGCAAAGAAATGTTTATTGCATTGGGTTTTGGCTTGATTCATGGGCTTGCTTTCGCCAATACTTTAATTGATTTACACCTTGATACCGTCAGTATGCTTTTAAGTATTTTGGGGTTCAACTTAGGTATCGAAATAATGCAATTGTGGATAATTTTGTTATGCATTCCGTGGATAATTATCCTTAGCAGAACACCTTATTATTCAATTTTCAGAATATCCAGCGCCATATTGGCAGGTATTGCAGCCATTGCTTGGGTAATAGAAAGATATTCACAGCAAGTAAATTTTATTAGCACTTTCATGAATAAAAGCCAAGTATATTCATTTGAAGTGTTGTTGGTATTAATAGGAGTCTCACTAACTCTTTTCTTACAAAAGAAAATATCCGTACTCATGGCATGACTTAACAAACCATCAAGAACTATCACAATTACTGTTAGCCATGCCATGAGTTTTTATAGTCTGGTAGTATCTTTTAAACAGCCCTCAAATTGACAAATAGCTAAATTTGTCAATTTTTTTTGCCCTCTAAGTACGAATAGTGTAATTTTGTACATCTTCAAGAAACAATCACTCAAAATTCTTTAAGATGCCAACGTAAACAACCACTTTGGCTCACAGCATTCAATACCGATAAATGCAAGATAAGATTAACAACATACATCAGCAAATTGCTGATTTTCAGCTTTCCACGAAGGAACAACTTGAAGCTTTCCGTATCGCTTATGTAGGACGCAAGGGCGTGATTGGCGAACTTTTTGATGAGCTTAAGAACGTTGCACAAGAAGAACGCCGTGCAGTAGGACAAGCATTGAATACTTTGAAAGATGCTGCTCAGACCAAATTCAACGAATTTCAAGCATTGATTGAAGCTAGTTCTGAAAAATCAGTGGCGATTGAATTTGATTTAACACTCCCAAACGTTCCTTTTGAAAACGGAAGTATTCACCCGCTTACTTTAGTAAGAGCCCGCATCATCGAAATCTTTGCTAAAATGGGTTTCAATGTTTCGGATGGCCCTGAGATAGAATCTGATTTTTATAATTTTACGGCATTGAATTTTGCCGAAAATCACCCTGCGCGCGAAATGCAGGATACGTTCTTTATTGAGAAAAAAGGCGGAAACGTAGCAGATGATATTTTGTTAAGAACACATACATCCAACGTACAGATTCGTTTGATGCAAAACCAAAAACCCCCTTTGCGTTCTATCATGCCGGGGCGTGTGTACCGTAACGAGGCTATTTCTGCCAGAGCTCACTGTTTGTTCCATCAGGTAGAAGGTTTGTATGTTGATAAAAACGTGGGTTTTAAAGACTTGAAAGATACCCTTTATTATTTTGCCAAAGAGATGTTCGGACAAGATACTAAGGTTCGTTATCGTCCTTCATATTTCCCTTTTACTGAACCTTCGGCTGAAATTGACATTACTTGCCTCATCTGTAAAGGCAAAGGTTGTAATGTTTGTAAATACTCTGGTTGGGTAGAAATCGCAGGTTCTGGAATGGTTGACCCTAACGTGTTGGAACAATGTGGTATTGATTCTCAGGAATACACAGGTTTCGCTTTCGGAATGGGTATCGAGAGAATCACAATGCTGAAATATCAAATCAAAGACTTAAGATTATTCACTGAAAATGATGTGAGATTCTTACGTCAGTTTGAAGGATTATAGACTATTTGTTAATATGCTTAGAAAAGACCTGTAAAATCAGGTCTTTTTATTTTATATAAGTCAATAAAATTCAGCTACTTCTTAGCAGAATTAACACATTTTAACAGCCCTACCCTCTTCAAGCCAATCTTATTTAGTATTTTTGAATTCAAATTTGTCTTTTGCTAACGTTGATAATCATTTTTTACTGAAAAAACAGTATCAACAAACAACCGATAACGTACCCCTCAATGAACAATTTTAAAAAAATCAACAATCTCATAGGCTGGATTGTATTTGCTATTTCATTATTTGTCTTCACCGCCACAGTTGAACGCACTGCTTCCTTCTGGGATTGTGGAGAGTTTATCGCCTGTGCTTTTAAACTTCAAGTGCCGCACCCTCCAGGAGCACCCCTATTTTTATTGTTGGGTAGAATGTTCTCGTTATTGGCTGGTTCAGATACTACCCAAGTAGCATACTGGGTAAATATGATGTCAGTATTATCAAGTGCTTTGACGATATTGTTTATGCACTGGACGATTGTGTTAATCGGACGTAAGGTTTACAACAAAAAATTTGAAGAGCTTTCAAAAGGCGAAGCCATTACTTTATTAAGTGCTGGTGTGATTGGTTCATTGGCTTATGCGTTCTCAGATACTTTCTGGTTCTCGGCTGTTGAGGCAGAAGTATACGCTATGTCGTCGTTCTTTACTGCTTTGGTAGTGTGGGCGGCTTTCAAATGGGAAATTATCGAAGATGAAGCTACAGCAAACCGTTGGTTGATTTTGATTGCTTATATCGTTGGACTTTCAATCGGTGTTCACTTACTGAACTTGGTTACTGTTCCTGCTTTGGCATTGTTATATTATTTCAAAAAATATCCTACTCCTACTTTCGTAGGAGGTATCATTTCATTAGTCATTGGTTTATTAATCCTAGGAGTTATCAACTCTGCTATTATTCCGGGTATTCCTTCGATGGCTTTCAAATTCGAGTTATTATTTACGAATGGTTTCGGATTGCCTTATGGTACTGGTGCAATTTTCTTCATCATTGCTTTGGTAGGTGCTATCGTTTGGGGGATTTTATATTCTATCAAAAAACAAAAAGTTACCCTTAATATTTCATTGCTTTCGTTGGTATTTGTATTGATTGGATATTTATCTTATAACTTAGCTTTTGTGCGTTCTACGTTCAATACGCCTATTAACGAAAACGACCCAAGCAATATCTTGAATTATGTAAAATACCTGAAACGTGAACAATACGGAGAGCGCTCATTATTGTATGGTCCGATTTATACAGCTACTGTTGAAAGTGTAGAAAAAGGCGCTCCTGTTTACAAAATGAAAGATGGTAAGTATGAGGTATATGATTATAAGCAAAAGCTAATCTATTCTAAGGATGGACAAATGTTGTTGCCTCGTGTTTACAGTAGTGTTCCTCAGCATATTCAGTTGTACGAAGAAATCTTGGATTTAGCACCGGGTGAAAAACCAACTTTTATAGACAACATGAAATTTATGTTCAAAAAACAAATGGGACATATGTACATGAGGTATTTACTTTGGAATTTTGTTGGTCGCGAGAGTGATATTCAAGATGCTGGTGTAATCGATTATACTCGCTCAGGCGAACTTCCTGAATTACTAGCCCACAATAAAGCACGCAACAACTATTTCTGGCTACCACTGATTTTAGGAATATGTGGTTTTGTATTATTAGTACGCAAAAACGAAAATGACTTCTTAGTAACTACATTAATGTTCTTACTGACAGGTTTAGCACTGGTTGTTTTCTTGAACTCTCCGCCAGTTGAACCTCGCGAGCGTGATTATATTTATGTTGGTTCGTTCTATTTCTTTGCTATCTGGATTGGTCTAGGCGTAATCCAAGTGGCTGAATGGCTAAGCAAATTCTTAAAGAATGGCTTAGTTGCTGGTACTGTAGCTACTGTAGTAACGGCTGTTGTTCCTGTGATTTTAATTCAACAAAACTGGGATGACCACGACCGTAACCACCGTTACCACCAAATAGATTTTGCTAAAAACATGTTGAATTCATGTGCACCAAATGCAATCTTATTTACTGGTGGTGATAACGATACATTCCCATTATGGTATGTTCAAGAGGTAGAAGGCTATCGTACTGACGTGCGTGTTTGTAACCTTTCATTATTAGGAACAGACTGGTATATCGACCAAATGAAGCGTAAAACGTATGATTCGCAGGCACTTCCTATTTCTTTACCTAAAGACCGTTTCTTGGAAGGTTTGAACGAGCAAATCATGTATTACGAAAATCCGAATGTAAAAACGGGTATCAACTTGCTTGAATATTTGAAATTAGTAAAAGATGATAATCAAGCCATTAAAGTACCTTTAACGGATGGCTCAATGATTAATACGTTGCCGACCGAAAACCTATTTTTACCAATCGATGTTGAAGCAGTTAAAAAAGCAGGATTCGTTCCAAAAGATATGGAGCCGTACTTGACAAATCAAATGGCTTGGTCAACAGGTAAAGGTGGTATCATGAAGCCTGAGCTTATTCAGCTAGACTTGATTGCCCAAAATGCAGCAACTGGATGGAAACGCCCAATTTACTTTGCTACTACGTTGCCTTCTGCAAGTTATTTGAACTTGAAAGAATATATGCAATTAGAAGGCTATGCTTACAGATTGATGCCTTTCAAAGTGCCTGAGGCAAAGGATGGTTTTGTAAATACTGACATTATGTATAATAATATGACAAAGAAGATGTTCTGGAGAGATTTGGATAATCCTAAAACATATTATCATTCAGATTTCTATTTAGAAGTTCCTGTAGTAACGGCTCGTTTAGCTTTCTTACGTTTAACAGACCAATTGGTTCGTGAGGGTAAATTAGACAAAGCTAGAGCTGCTTTAGACTATTGCTTGAAAGTAATGCCTGATAAAACGATTCCTTATGATCAGCTTTCGGCAAATTTTGTAGCCTTATACTTAGCTGCTGGCGATAAGAAAAAAGGATTAGAAATGGCTGAAACTATCATGAACAGAAATAATAAGGCCTTGGATTATTACTTACTCGACAAAAAGAATAGCGACGGTAGACAAATTCAGACAAACCTTTATGAGATGCAAATTATCATTGAGGGTGTGAAAAATGCTAAATTGCCTGAAGCTGCTAAGTACCAAGCGATGTTTGATAAGCAAATGGCGAAGGCGAATTCTTAGGTTTTGTATAGACTTTAGGACTTGAAGATTTTCTTTTAGACTTTAAGATGATGGACTTTAGGACTTGAAGACTTTAGAAATTAGACATTAGATTTTAGACTTTTTTAGTCTTGGTTTTTATTAAAATAAAAATCCCCTTACTCATCGCTGAATAAGGGGATTAATATTAAAAAACCTAAGACTAAAAATCTAAAATCTTCAAGTCCTAAAGTCCAAAATTCCTCAAGTCCCAAAGAAAATCTTCAAGTCCTAAAGTCCAATAATCCTAAAGTCCTAATTAAAAAAATCCTTCATCTTTTCAAAGAAATTCTTGTCGCTTTTGCTTGGTTTTGGTTGAAAGTTTGGAGAAGTTCTGAACTTCTCTAGCTGTTCAGTTTCTTCACGGCTAAGCGTCTTAGGCGTCCAAATATTCACGTGGATTAGTTCGTCACCCACGCCATATCCATTCAACTCTTTGATACCTTTTCCTTTTAAACGAAGAATCTTACCTGCTTGTGTTCCCGCATCAATCGTTATACGTGCTTTACCGCCGATTGTTGGTACTTCTACAGAAGTCCCTAAAGCCGCATCAGCAAAATTAAGGTATAAGTCATAGATTACGTTAGTACCATCACGGTGTAATACTTCATCAGCTTCTTCTTCGATAACGATTAATAAATCGCCAGCCACCCCACCACGAGGAGGTACATTTCCTTTGCCCGTCATAGACAACTGCATACCTTCGGCTACACCAGCAGGAATTTTGATTGGAATAACTTCTTCTTCTAGTACTCTACCTTCACCAAAACACACCTCACAGCGCGTTTTAATCATCTTACCCTCACCATTACAAGTAGGGCAAGTAGAAGTAGTCACCATTTGTCCAAGCATAGTCTGCTGAACACGACGCACTTGTCCAGAACCACCACAAGTCTGGCACGACTGTAATTCAGTACCGTTCTTAGCACCGCTTCCGCTACAAGGCTTACAGGTAACATGGCGTTTTACTTTTATTTTCTTTTCAACACCGTTGGCTACTTCTTCAAGGTTCAATTTAAGTTTGATTCTTAAATCAGACCCTTTTCTAGTTCTACGGCCTTGTTGCTGACCGCCCCCATTGAAGAATCCACCAAAAGGATTGTTATCACCAAAAATATCTCCAAACTGGCTGAAGATATCATCCATATTCATTCCTCCGCCATTAAAGCCGCCACCTCCGCCAGCAGCTCCGCTCATTCCTGCATGACCGAAACGATCATACTGAGCTTTTTTCTGAGCGTTTGATAACACTTCATACGCTTCAGCGGCTTCCTTGAATTTCTCTTCAGCTACTTTATCCCCAGGGTTTTTATCTGGGTGATACTTGATAGCCATCTTCCGATAAGCCTTTTTTATTTCATCTTCCGAAGCTGACTTAGAAAGTTCTAATACCTCGTAATAATCTCTTTTTGCCATCTTTTCTAATCAATGAATTGAGTAATTAAGCAGAAAACCATCCAATATTTTATGGATTACAACATTACTCTGATAATATTTTTAGTTTGCTACAACAACTTTTGCAAAGCGAATCACTTTTTCGTTCAAATAATATCCTTTTTCCACTACATCAAATACTTTCCCTTTGTCTTCTTCTGTAGGAGCTGGGAATTGTGTAATTGCTTCGTGCACATCTGGGTTAAATACTTGTCCTTTAGCATCCATTGGTTTTAAACCTTTAGTAGCCAAAGTATTACTTAATTTATTGAATATCAATTGGATTCCTTCAGAAATCTCTCCTTCTTGTGCGTTAGCAGTTGCTCTTTCAATATCATCAATTACTGGAATAATATCTACAATTACTTTCTCTGATGCCGACTGAATCATTTCCAATTTCTCTTTCGCAGTACGTTTACGGAAATTATCAAAATCAGAATATAGGCGTAAATATTTATCTTTCAACTCCGCTATTTCTCCTTGAAGTTTTTCAGTTTCAGAAATTTCCACTGTTTCTTCAACAACTGCCTCTATATTTTCAGAAACATTGTCAGTTTCTTGGTTCAACGCTTGTTCTTCTGTCTGTAATTCTTCTTTATTTTCCATTTTCAATATACTTTTCGCTTTATTTTTATACTTCCCTAATACTGTCAAAAGTTTTGCCATTTGTTGGTTTCTGTCAGATTGACAGTTTTTGAATTAACAAAGTTACAGTTTTTTACGCTCAAATTGATTGAATTGCCTTATTCTTCACAGCTAAACTTCGCCAGAGGTAAAAAACAGTATAGGCTTCCCACTTTTCAAAGCCTTTGAAAAAGGTTTCTAAGTCTGCCCTTAAAGGTTTTTTAGGCAAACCTTTCAACGCATTCAAGGCATTATACAACCCTACATCTCCGTAAGTTACACATTCTAAACGCTTTAACGACTTCATCAAAGCATAATTTGCCGTCCACTCCCCTATTCCTCTGATAGCCACTAGTGCTTTGATAGCCTCTGCTGTTGAAAAGCCTTCCAACATGGTTTTTGACAGTGTTTTCTCTGAAAAAGTACGGGCAATCTCCATTAAATACTCTGCTTTTCGGGTCGAAAATTGCATATTTCTAAGTTCTTCAACCGTCAGTCTAGCAATTATTTCGGGTTTGGGAAAAAGATAAAAGTCTTTGCCTTCATAAGTTTGTTTATAACCATACGTCTCCGTCAATCTACGTTTGAGCTTATACGCAAAACTAAGATTAATTTGCTGTCCAATAATCGACCAACATAAGGCTTCAAACAAATCAGGAATACCCAATAGTCGTAAGCCGTGATAGTCTGTAATCATATAAGCTAAGTCGTCGTCCTTGGCTAATAGCTGATAAAATGGCATTAAATCTCGTTCTAAATCAAACCATTCTGTCACAAAATGGCAGATTTCATCTTTGGCACATTCCCCTGTTAATACATCTATCTGCAAATGATTGTCGAGTGCTTTAATTTCAATTAAAGTTGGTTTTTCATGAATAGAAAGCAGTTTCAAAACAGAATTTTCCCGAACTTCGTGTAGGCAATCATCATAGTTTCTATCTAAAAACCATAAGCATTCTTGAAAAGAAAACTGTGGAGGAACAGGAAGGAAGATTTGATTCATGTTTTTATTGCAAAATACTGAATTGTTTTCTTCAAATAAAAACCAAACCTTGCTAATCATTCGCAAATATGAGTACTGAAATTTTTACAAAATACATAGATTCCCCCCTCGGCCAGCTTGAAGTGTCTGCTACAGAAACCTACCTTACATCTATTCTTTTTGTAGAAACACAAAAAAAGCCTAGTCCACGCAAAGAAGCTACTTTGTATGTTCCTGCCATCATTGAAACGTATCAGCAACAAATACAGGAATATTTTGATGGCACTCGCAAGGATTTTGACATTCCCTTTCAACACGAAGGTACTGATTTTCAGAAATCTGTTTGGGAGAAACTAGTAACAATTCCTTACGGCAAAACGATTTCGTATTTAGAGCTTTCAAGAAGGATTGGCAACGAAAAAGCCATTCGTGCGGTTGGAACTACGAATGGTGCAAACAAATTTAATATTATCGTACCCTGTCATAGAGTAATTGGTGCGAATGGGTCGTTAGTTGGTTATGGCGGTGATTTATGGCGGAAAAAGTGGCTATTAGAACATGAAGCCAAACATACAGGAAATTATCAGACTAGTATGTTTTGATTTTTTGTATTTTTTACCCGCTGATTTACAGAGATTATTTCATTTAAAATCTCCATCATCTGCAATTTTAAAATCAGCGTTAATCTGCGGGAAATATTTACCCGCTGATTTAAGGAGATTTATACGCTGATTATTCTTGTTAAAAATCTCCATCATCCGCGCTTTAAAATCAGCGAAAATCTGCGGGAAATATTTCTCCTCCTATCTACTACAAACAATAACAATCTTCTGATTTTGGGCATCGGTAGTTGCAAAAAGATAATCATCCCCCCCTTCATTCAGTTTCAATTTTTCTCTGATTTGTTTTACAGTCAAAGGGAAATTTCTGATGGTGATATTTGCTTTGTTTCCTGTGATATGTTTTACAATTTCCTTTTTATCTAATTTGCACACTGCCTTTATTTGAAAAGTCCTGCCCTGAAAATCATTGACTAATTTCTCAGAAGTATAAAGATGACTATGCGGAGCTATTTTCTGCAAGCCAAATTGTTGAGCAACCATTCTAAAAGCACCCGATTTTAAAATAGCCGAATTAGGTTCATACAAAAAATGTTGTGGACTACTAAAACCAATCATAGCCGTTTTTTCCTCCGACTTCTGAAAGGTAAAAACGTGTTGCTCAGTTGACTTTCCTTCGGAAAAATGACCTTGTTTCAGAAAATTAATAGCGGTGATATTGGCTTCTGCATGGTAGTCTTTTTGCAGATAAAATAAAATTTCTTTTACCTCATTTTCCACAGCAACGATATATACGTTCGATACATTTTTTAATTCCAATATGGCTAAATCAATATCCAACATAGGTGATACCTTCAAGAGTACGTTATCAGTTCTTTCAAAAATCAAACTTTTGATTTCCAATATATTAGGCTCACAGTCTTGTAGTTTTACCACTTTGTTTCCCGTATCATCTCGCCTATGTGGGTCAAGGTAAATCCATGAAAACTTTGTTTCGTTCGCTTTCAACCAAGTTTCAGAATTGCCTTCAATAAATTGTATGTTCTCAATACCAAGTACCTGATAGTTATGCTGAGTAACTTTCAATAACTCATTATTCTGTTCAGCATAAAAAGCTTTGTTGAAACCTTTACTCATGTAGGCAAGGTCTATTCCCATACCCCCCGTTAGGTCTAGCAGGGTTTCTCCTTTTACCAAACTTGCTTTAAATTTAGCCGTAATTTCAGAAGAAGATTGTTCTAGCGACAGCATTTTGGGGAAGAAAACATCAAGGTTTTCTGTCCATTCAGGCAATTTGTTTTTAGCTTTTTGTCTAGCCTGAATTTGCGCTACTAGATAAGGAATATTGAGGGTAGGAAAACGCTTTGCTTGTAAAAGTAACTGATTTACATCATCATGAAGATGCGTTTGCACAAAGCGTTTTTCTAATTCTGTGAGTATATATGTTGAAGCCGATTCTATAGTTTTATCATTTAAACTACAAAATTACGTTTCAGCAGTGACATTTTAAGAAATGATAGGTGTTTTTCTAATAATTATACTAATTTGATTTAGCCAGATTAACTTTACTAATGCTTAAAATTCTCCTTTAGCTTATATTATTAGATTGCTCTTTTTTATCAAACTTCTTCTTTTTCTTAAATGGCTTTTTCTTGAAACCATTTGCATTTACTCTTTTATTAGGTTGATATACTGGGGCATCACCCATTCCTTCTGGCAATGGCGTTTTAGGAATTTCTCTTCCTATCAAAGCTTCTATCGCAGCAAATTTCTTCTGGTCTTTATCATTGATAAAAGTAATGGCTACACCTGTGGTAGCTGCACGAGCCGTCCTCCCGATTCTGTGGATATAATCTTCAGGGTCGTTTGGTGTATTAAAATTAACCACTAAACTAATGCCCTCTACATCTATTCCTCTTGAAAGAATATCTGTTCCAATCAAAATGGGCAAAGATTTACTTTTGAACTCTCTCAGAATCTCTTCCCTTTCCTTCTGATCTAAATCAGAGTGAAACGCCTTGGCTTTCAGTCCAGTTTGTCTAAGTTCTTTGTCTAACTGTTTTACGTTTTCTTTCGTTGAAGCAAAAATAATAACACTAGTATATTTGCCTTCTTCCAAAAGATGTGTCAACAATTTTATTTTCTGTATATCATACACCAAATACGCTTGTTGCGAAATGCCTTCTGATGGTTTAGAAATAGAAATATTTACCTGTTCTGGATTATTCAGAATGGTGTTAGCCAACAACCTGATTTTAGGAGGCATCGTCGCCGAGAAGAGAATCGTTTGGCGGTCAGCAGGGAGATACTTGATGATTTTGATAATATCATCATAAAAACCCATATCCAACATCCTATCGGCTTCGTCCAGAATCAAATGTTTTAAATGAGAGAAGTTTATCTTTCCCATTTGTAACAAAGCAATTAGCCTTCCGGGGGTAGCTATGATGATTTCTGCACCATCTTCCAGTGCTTTTCTTTGCTGATTCCAAGCAGCGCCATCACCTCCGCCATATATCGAAATAGAGCTGATACCCGTAAAATAACCCAAGCCTTCTACTTGTTGGTCTATTTGCGTGGCAAGCTCGCGAGTAGGCGAGATAATCAGCGTATTGAGGTGCCTCTGTTTATCAGGGGTATTGATAATCTTATGCAAAGTGGGCAACAAAAAAGCAGCAGTCTTGCCTGTTCCAGTCTGAGCACAGGCAATTAAATCTTTATTTTGAAGAATCAGCGGAATAGCCTGTTCTTGTATTGCAGTTGGTTTGGTATAACCCATCGACTCTAGGCCGTCTAAAAGCTTTGAATCAAAGTTGAAATCTTGAAATGTCAATTTATATTAGTTTAAATTTTGCTCGTCTAACAAGGATTATATTGAACTTGTTGGCGCTAAAGTAAAGTATTTTAGCATACAGAACGAACAAACGTTGATGTTCAATTTTGAAAAGATAGCTAAAATTTACGACAAATACAAATTGACAATCCAAAGGATTTCTATCAATAAATTTAAAGCAAGTCTGGAAGTCCAGCCGTATAAGCTAAATTTGCCAGTGCTTTCTCGTATTTACTCTTCAACGATTCTACTTTTATGCGCATATCAATCAGTTTACTTTCGCGACTGTTAATCAAGAATAAAGTACTTTCACCTATTTCAAATTTCCGTTGTTCGGCTTTCGTTAATAGTTCTTGGTTCTTGGCGGCATCTTGCTGAATACGTAACTGACGTTCGTAGTTTTTCACTTCGTTATAAGCTGCATACACATCATTCATGATTTCACGGCGTGCCAGATTCAATTCAAAACCTGTACTCAATTGCTTGATTCTGATTTGCTGTAGCTTCCCTCTTTCTTTTCTGAGGAACAGAGGCATTACAAACTCAAAGCCCAACTTATGGTTATTGGTAGAAAAGGAATTTTCGTAAGAATAAGCAGGATTTGAGCTAAAGCTATCTGCAATAAAATTGAAATTAGCATTCAGCGTAGGCTTTAGCATTTCCCTTCTAAACTTTTCTTCAATCCCTAATTGCTGGATTTTCAAATCGTATTTCTGAATTTCAGGGTGTCTTGATTTCGCCTGACTAATCAAACCTTGAAGGGTAGTTTCATCTACTTTTATCACTGCCGACGCTGGCGGAAATGCATTCTCGGGCAATTCAAGCGGATTTTCTTTATCATCCCACAGATAGTTTGACAACGCCAACCTAGTGTTCTGTAAATCTACCTGCGCTTGCTCTAAAGCTACTTCACGGTCTTGTAAAGTAATCTTAGCTTCCACAGAATCTATCGTGGCTTGTTCGCCTACTCGCGAACGTTCGCGAGTAGCGATAAATCTTTGGTTTGCCAAATCGTAGCCTTCTCGCACAAATTGTAATTGTTGATGGCTGAACCACCATTCCCAATAGCTTTTGGCAGCATACAAGATGGTTTTGTTAATCAACTTTTGGCGTTCTGCTTCGGCAATGTTCTTGGCTAAATTAGCTTGCTTCAACGTATTTCTTCGGGCATCAATCACCAAGCCTTGACCAATCGGCACGCTTAAACCAGCTACAATAAGTCGGGAAGACTCTTCTGCCAACAGTTTCTTACCACTGCTTTGGTCGTAACCTACTTTGAAATCTACGCCTGTCCAAGTAGGAATTTTTAGGGCGTTGTGCCAACGGTTATAATAATCATCCCCTTTAAAAGCCTTTCTGTCAAAATCCGATGATAGCTTCGGATCGAAAGCCCCTCTGGCTTGCATAATTTCAGCATCAGCATCAGCCAAGTACAAATTAGCTTGTTTTACGGTTGGATGATTCTTTAAAACCAAACTTTTAAAATCTTCATAACTAAATGTTGCCTGTGCCTTAGCATTGCTTAACGCACTCATTAATAGAATAAAGACGTATATGGTATAAAATCGTGGTGTTGAAAAACCTTTCCTATCAAAAGCATTAGATTGATGAACACCACTAATTATTGTATGTTTCATTTTACTTTGCTTTTTTATGATTTAAAGCTCCTTCAGGCTCTTGTTTTAATGTTGGTGGGAAAGCATTCAGTTGACGCCAGATTTCATACCAAACTGGTACGTCGTCGAGCATTACCCAACCTGCTACGCCCGAACCCATTCTTAATTGCTTTGGCCATTTTTGTTCACCTTTCGCAATTTTAGGGACAATCAGCAATCTGTATTCGCCTTTTGTATTATCTATTCTATCGATTACTTTGACAATCCCGCCAAAAGTACCTACCGTAGCCGATGGCCAACCTGAGAATACCAATGATGGCCAACCTTCAAATTGTAAACGTACTTCACGCCCTTCGGTAATGAGTGGCACATCCATTGCTTTGACATACAATTCAACAGCCATTGCTGGATTGAAAGGTTGAAGAGTACAGATAGATTCGCCTTCTTTAATGTTTTCGCCGATACCTGCTTTTAAGGCACGCACTACGTAGCCTTCTTGGGGTGCTTTGATATAATATTGATTTCTACGAATATCCACATTGGTAATTTTATTACTCAATTGTGAAATTTCATACTGACCAGCTGCCAAAGATGAATATGCAGAACTTCTATCAGACTCAGCTTTGGCTATTTTCTCAGCGTATTCAGCACCAATAGAATTGAGTTCTATTTGGGCATTGGTTAATTCTTGGCGAGAAATCGCTAATTTATTTTGCGTAGAAACCAACTTAGTTCTTGTTTCCTGCAATTTTAATTTACGCGATTCTAGTTCGCTTAGCGAAACCAACCCACCGTTTTTATACTGGTCTTCGCCCCTATCATACCTTGTTTGTGCAATATTAAATTGTACTTGTTCCGCTATTACATCCGTGCTATCAGAAGTTACTTTCAGAAAGCCTTGCTTTACTTTGTTTCTGGCTTTTTGTAAACTAAATTTCTGGTTTTGCTCTAGTGCTACAATCTGCTGTGATAAGGCATCAATTTTGGCTTGGTAACTAGCAAGCCCAGCTTTTTTGGCGGTTAATTGTTCTTGCAAACGTGAAGGCAGGTTTGGGTCGAAATAATCATCCTTCGTTTCTGAAATCACCAATAAGGTATCGCCCTTTTCTACTAAATCGCCTTCTTTTACTAGCCATTCTTCTATCCTTCCTGATATTATATTTTGCACATTCTGTGGTCTATCTTTAGGCGTAAAAGCCGAAATATCACCTTTGCCCGTAACGTTCTGTTGCCAAGGCAAAAATAATATCAACAATAAAATCACTACGATAGCCATCAGCCAACGTTTCAGAATTACTGCCGAACGTGGTGTATGCAAGGTATTAAGCGAGTGCAATTCAAATTGCTCGTTTACCTGCTTACTGATACTTTGTTTTGATAAATTTAACATATCTTAATCTATAGCTTCTTGAAAGTTGATGTCTTTGATTAAATCTTGGTATCTGCCTTGTAATACAATTTCGCCTTCGTTCAATACGATTACTTTGTCACAAGCAGCCATTACCATAGGGTCGTTTGAAATGGTAAGGAGTGTCCAAGGATTGGCTTTATCCGTTAAAAACGCAATTGTTTTCAGCCTTTCTGCCTTATGCAATTCTCGGTAAATATCCGTAATCATCAATAGTTGAGGTTTCTCTACTACGCATCTAGCTACTGAAATTTTAGCGATAAAGCTTTCTGAAAAACGTTTCCCTCCCGCAATCATCGGCGTATTTAATCCATCAGGCAATTCAGCAATAAAATCACTTAAATTCAAACTATCCAAAGCCCACTTTACATCACTAAATTTGACACTAGAGCGACCCATAGCGATATTATCCAACAGCGAACCATCAAAGATGGCATCTAGGGCTAAGTTTCTTTCGATGGCATCTCTGATTGAATCTAATTTCACGTCTCTGATAGACATCCCGTTGTAAGTAATGCCTCCTTCAAAATCAGTGAAAATAGCTGAAAGTATCTTTAATAATGTTTCTTTCCCCGAGCCATTCGTTCCTGTGATACAAATGCTTTCTTTAGGCTTGATTTCTAAATTAAGTTTTTTTAATACGTGTTTCCCTCCACCAGGGTAACGGTAGCTCAAATCTTTTAATTTAATTTCAAGTCCTTTAGGGTTTTCATGAAAATCAATATTCAAACCCGTTTGGCGTTCTAAAGGTAAATCGGTAACAAAACCTATTTTCTCTACGGCTGTTAATAAGTCAAAAACGGTATCAGCACCAGAAATTAATTTTTCTACAGAGTTTACCACCAAGACAATGATAATTTCAGAAGCGACAAATTGCCCCAAAGAAATTTGTCGGTCTATTACCAAAGAAGTTCCTAGAATCAACAAAACAGCCGTAACAAAGGTCTTGAAGAAAACAGCATTGCTATACAATATCAATAGTACCTTGAAGTGTTTTTTACGATATTTCAGGTAATTATTCACCAAGTAATCCATTCTTTGCATTGGCAAATTGGTAGAACCTGCTGATTTGAAGGCGTATAATGTACGGGCAATATCTTCTAACCACTGGGCGACTTTGTATTTGTATTTCGATTCAGCCAAGCTAGTTTCCATCCCTTTGTCTGCATTCAGATACACTACAAAAGTGACGATGGCGATAGTCAGCAAACCAAATGCAATAAAGTAAGGGTGGTATAACGATAATAGAATCATGCCGAAGAGAATCTGAATTAAGGCGGCAGTAATATCGATTAATACTTTGGGGAGAGCTTTTTGAACATTCAGAATATCAAAAAAGCGGTTCATTAATTCTGGGGCGTATGAGCCTAATAATGCTTCTGATTTTACTCTGGGGATTCGATAAGTAAATTCAAAAGCGGCTTTGGCAAAAACTCTTCTTTGCAGTACTTCAACCAAGGTTTGTTGATATATCTGTAAAATTCCAGTGATAACAACCCCTAATATTACTACCGTTATTAATACATAAACCGAACTAAAAACTAACCCGCCAGATACTAAGCCTATAATAGCCTGAATACCCAAGGGCAGGGTTAAACTAATCATCCCTACTACGATGGCATAAATATAAATGTATCCGATGTCTTTACGTTCAGCTTTTAGCATCCTGAACAACCGCTTGGTCGGGCTCATCTGTTCTGGTGCTGTAGCATTGTCAATGTTTTCGAGCGGATACACAATCAAAAATCTCACTTTGCCATTTTGTGTACTATCGGCATGATTATTGATTTTGACAGGCTGGAAAGCTTGGTTTTCAGAGATTTCCTCTACATCCTGATTATCGACAAACTGATAAAATTGAGGTTTATTGTCTTTTAGTTTTCTGGCAGCAAAAATGATTTTAATAGGATCTTCGCTTTCATCAAAAAAAATTACTGGATGTTTGTTCCCTCTGAGGAGTTCTGGGAAATCTTGCGCGCTGGCATAATTTTCTACTACTAAGAATTGTTGTTTACGGGCAGCTTGAGTCAGCGCATTAACAAATACATCAATTTCATTAGCACTAAAGGTTTTTAGTTTTGAAAGAGGCGATTGGTAAGCGAAGTTATCAAAATCAGTACCGTAAAACTCGGTTAGTTTCTTAACAATAAGGCTTAACTGAGTGGATTGCATATGTTTTGTGTTTGAATGTGGGTAATATTATAGTTCTTAAATAAAGAAATAACATCTAATTAATTGTTCTAACAACAAAATTAATTGCTTTGTTTAGAAAAATTCTAAATAAATTGACAAACGGTCGATATCAGTATTAAAACTAAGAT